>JARFRL010000288.1 GCA_029287275.1 Pontiella desulfatans | reverse complement strand
CGGTGCACGTTGGCCTCGCGGGAGCGGAAATCGCCGCCTTTGACGGTGTCGTAGAAAAGGCGGTAAACGGAGTCGCCGTCGTTGGGGTAGTTCTTGGCGGCGTTGATGCCGCCCTGCGCGGCGATGGAGTGCGCGCGGCGGGGGGAGTCGGAATAGGTGAAGCAGTGAACCTGATAACCCAGCTCGGACATGGTCGCGGCCGCGGAGGCGCCGGCGAGGCCGCTGCCGACCACGATGATCTTGTGCTTGCGCTTGTTGGCCGGGTTGACGAGCTTGACCTTGAATTGATGGTTCGTCCACTTTTCGGCCATCGGGCCTTCGGGAATCTTGGCGTCGAGTTTCATATTTCCGTCCTTAAAAGTCTGTCTTTACCTCAAAATTCACAAAACCCGCAAAAGGCGCTCAGTCGATTCGATTCCGTGTTTTTTGAGCATTTTATGGTGAACTCCCCGTTTCAATTATTTGATGAAGGCCATGATGGGAATGACGGCGAAGGTGGCGGCCATGCCCCAACCGACGATGGCGCTGACCTGTTTGATTTTGCTGCCCTCGCGGGGAACGTACAGGCCGTAGGTTTGCAGGCTGCTTTGAAGGGCGTGGCTCAGGTGCAGCCCGACCGCGATCATGAACCCGACGTAAAAGGCCAGATGAACCGGATCATCTTGAAATCGGCCCAGCACCATCGCGTACACGTCGTAGGTCTCAACCCCGTGCAGGGTGGTTTTCGTCTTCTCGTAGAATTTAAAGTCGGCCAGATGCTTCGCAATGAAGATGAAAATCATGATCCCCGAAACCGGCATCAGCTTCGCGGCGAGCGAGCGTTCCTTGGACGATTTCTGCGAGTGGCGTTTGTCCGCGGCCTTGCGGTTGGCCAGCACGACGCGGAAGGCCATGATCATGTGAATCGAGATCGAGGCGAGCATTAGTATCTCGATGCCGATCACGATCGGAACGAGCTGGTGCAGGTGGTGCGCGTAGGAGTTGAAGAGGTCCGGCCCGAACAGAAACAACACGTTTCCGCCCATGTGGGGGATGAGGAACAGCAGGAACATGATCAGTCCGGAGGTCGCGAGCAACAACTTCTGGCCGATCGAAGAAAGCAGGGTCAGTTTAACATTCATGGTCGTTAGCCTTAAATAGTACCATTTTAATCCTTATAGGAGAGTATACCTATAACATTTTACCCTATTTGAAAACGCTTTATTCGCTTTTCTTTCAATCACGGGGTCAACGCCGCGGATAATCACGTTTACGCCCTGACTTCAGTGGCCATTCTAAATCCGTATATCCAACTCATCAAGATCTTGTCAGAACTAATTCCGCGCCGCCGCGAATTCCTTTATAGGTAATCCGTATAATCAGCGTAATCCGCGGATGATGGGTTGATTCGCGCCGCCGGACGGGCATAATCCGTCGATCCATTTATCCAACTTGAAGGAGAACGCCATGTCTAAAATCACCGACCTGAAACTTGAAAATCTCGATTC
>JARFRL010000285.1 GCA_029287275.1 Pontiella desulfatans | reverse complement strand
GTCGCGGCCTTTCACTTCCAATGTAGTCTCTTCACCCATCGGGATCGCGGATCCGATAGAAATTTTGATGTCTTCCGCGGTTCGTTCCCCAATGAGTAAATTGTATTCCCGTTTCAGATATTGGACGATTGCCTCGTCCATCTCATCTCCTCCGACACGCACGCTGCGACTGTAAACGATCCCGGCCAGAGAAATCAGCGCGACTTCCGTGGTTCCTCCACCGATATCAACGATCATATTGCCGGCCGGTTCCTGAACCGGGAGTCCGACTCCGATCGCAGCAGCCATCGGTTCTTCAATTAAAAATACATCGCGCGCTCCCGCGTGCATCGCGGAATCTTTCACGGCGCGCTTCTCGACTTCAGTGATGCCACTGGGCACGGCGATCACAACGCGTGGCCGCACCATCCTCTTTCTGCTATGCACCTTCTGAATGAAATAGCGGAGCATCGCCTCGGTGACCTCGAAGTCGGCGATCACCCCGCTTTTCAGAGGGCGGATGGCAACAATGTTCCCTGGCGTGCGACCGAGCATGCGTTTCGCTTCGTCGCCCACCGCCAAGACTCGGTTCGTGCCGGCCTGTACCGCCACGACCGAAGGTTCGCGAATCACGATGCCGCGATCTCGCGCGTACACCAGCGTATTCGCCGTTCCCAGATCGATTCCAATGTCGCTGGAGAACATCCCCATGGCCCGGTTGAACATATTGACTTTCCTTTAAGTAAAATGGTCTCGTGTAAAATCGGTAAACAATGTGGCAAATCGTCCCCGAGGGTCAAGGCATAAACGTTAGCATTGGATGTGCCATGCGCGTTCCGCGGGAAAATCGATCGCCGCGGCGCGGCGCGGGCCCCGCGGCCATGTTCGCGCGGCGCGATTCTTGACCCGCCACCGGTAAAATCCGTACACTGGCCCATTGTTTTAAACGTGCTTCAATAACCATAGGGGGTGTAGACATGAGTGAACTAATCAAGGTCACCTTGACCGAGGACGAGCTGCCGAAGCAGTGGTACAACCTGAACGCCGATTTCGCGAACCCGATGCCGCCGCCGGTGGATCCGCATGGAAATCCCATCGGGCCGGACGCGCTCGCGCCGGTTTTCCCGATGAACCTGATCGAGCAGGAGATGTGTACCGACCGCTGGGTCGACATTCCGGAAGAGATTCGCGGCTTGTATAAAATCTGGCGCCCGACGCCGCTCTACCGCGCCCGCCGGCTGGAAAAGGCGCTGGGGACGCCCGCGAAGATTTATTACAAAAATGAAGGCGTTTCCCCCGCGGGCTCGCACAAACCCAACACCGCCATCCCGCAGGCTTGGTACAACAAGCGGTTCGGCATCAAGAAGCTCACCACCGAAACCGGCGCGGGACAGTGGGGCTCCGCCCTTTCGTTCGCCTGCTCGCTGATCGGCGGCATCGAGTGCAAGGTGTTCATGGTGCGAATCAGTTTCGACCAAAAACCGTTCCGTAAAGTCATGATGCGCACCTGGGGCGGCACCTGCGTGCCGAGCCCGAGCATGGACACGGAGGTGGGCCGGAAGATCCTCGCGGAGGATCCGGACACGCCCGGCTCGCTCGGCATCGCGATCTCCGAGGCGATCGAGGAGTGCGTGAAAGACGAAAACACCCGCTATTCGCTGGGCTCCGTGCTCAACCACGTGATGCTGCACCAGACCATCATCGGTCTCGAGTCGCAGGCGCAGATGAAGAAGATCGGCGCGGCGCCCGACGTGGTGATCGGCTGCGCGGGCGGCGGGTCCAACTTCGCCGGCCTCGCGTTCCCGTTCATCAACGACCGCATGAACGGCGCGGATATCCGGGTGATCGGCACCGAGCCGGAAGCCTGCCCGACGCTGACGCGCGCGAAATACCGCTATGACTCCGGCGACGTCGCGATGATGACCCCGCTGCTGCCGATGCACAGCCTCGGCCACACCTTCGTTCCGCCGCCGCTGCACGCCGGCGGGCTGCGCTACCACGGCATGGCGCCGATGGTCAGCCACGCATTGATGGAGGGGCATATCGAAGCCCAGTCGGTCGGGCAGACCGAATGCTATCAATCCGCGATCCAATTCGCTCGAACCGAGGGCTTCATCCCCGCGCCGGAAACCTCGCACGCGATCGCGCAGACGATCCGCGAGGCGAACCGCGCCACCGAAGAGGGCAAGGAAAAGACCATTCTGATGAACTGGTCCGGGCATGGCCTCATGGATCTGAAGGGATACGAAGCGTTTCTCGACGGAAAGATGGAAGACTATCCGCTGCCCGACGAGCTGTTGGAGCGCTCCGAGGCTTCGATGGACGGACTGCCCATGCCATAAACACCTTTCAATTATTAAAAGGTATTTAACGCCCCGCGGCCGGGGCGTTTTTCATTAAGAATGAAATAGCCTCGCCGGCCGGAAGTCGGCATGTTCTCCGAAAACGAGAAACAGTTCATGGACGATAAAAAATTCTTTATCTTGCTTTCGGCGTTAGGCGTGATGGCGGTGTTGCTCGTGGTGGGCATGCTTTTGGTGGTGTTGATCGATTCCCGCGGGGGGCCCATCGAAAAACAAGGCACGCGGTCGGGCGGAACCGGACAACCGCTCATTTCAAAGTCGCTGTTGGAATAGCGGGGGAGATGACATGAGAAGGATGGTCCTGGTTTTGGTCTTGCTGATCGCGGGGGGCGCGCGCGCTGCGGATGAAAAGAAACCGAATTGGGGCTATTTCGACACGCCGAAACTGCCATCCGGTTGGCGCGTGCACGACATCAACCGTCCGCGACCTCCGGTGGTCACGCCCGGCGCGAAATCCGGCGCGGCGCCGTCGGACGCGATCGTGCTGTTCGATGGAACCGATCTTTCCAATTGGGTCGGAACCAAGCAGGACAATCCCAAGAAGAAAAAATACAACCCAACCGGCGCCGCGCTCTGGAAGGTCGAAAACGGCTACCTGGAATGCGCGCCGACCGGTTCGATCATGACCAAACAGACGTTCGGCGACTGCCAGTTCCATATTGAGTGGCAAACCGCGAATCCGCGCCAGGGCGCCTCTCAGAACGCCGGCAACAGCGGTGTTTTCATGATGAACCGCTACGAAACCCAAGTGCTCGACAACTATGAAAACCGCACGTACGCGGACGGCATGGCCGGTTGCGTCTACGGACAAACCCCGCCCATGGTCAACGCGTGCCGGAAGCCGGGCGAGTGGCAGAGCTACGACATTATTTTCCAGGCCCCGCGGTTCGAGGGCGAAACGCTCGTTTCTCCCGCGTACGTGACCGTCTTGTTGAACGGCGTGTTGGTGCAGCATAAAACCGAGATTCTCGGCCCGACCAGTCACAAAAAGCGCACGGCCTACAAGGCGCACGGCAAGGACGTCATCGCCTTGCAGGACCACGACAACAACACGCGCTTCCGCAACATCTGGATCCGCGAGTTGGATCTGATGAAAGACGATTCCAAGCCGGAATAATCATTCCCCTTCGTATTTCAGTCCCCACTGGGCGCGGATCGCGTCCATGGTTTTCATGATCGCGAGCGTTTCGGAGAGCGGCATCACGCCGCTCTCGAGTTTTCCCGCGGCGACGCGCTCCATCACTTCCGCGATCTCGTACTTGAACTCGTGGCCCGCCGGGCAGGGGAATTCGAATTTCCGCGGCGCCTCGTCCTTCACGTGAAGCGTGAACTCGGTCGATCCGTGAAAGAACGGCGGCAGCTGAATATAACCCTTCGTTCCCTGCACCACCGCGCTGGAAGGGCTCGTCTCAACGCAGGACGCGTGGAGAATCGCCCGCCGTCCGCCCGCGTAGTCGAAATGGTAGAACGAGCCGTAGTCCACGCCCGTCGGGCCGATCTCCGCCGAGCTGGTGATTTTTTCGGGTTGTTCGCCAAAGACGAGGGCCGCGAGGTTGATGGGGTAAACGCCCAGATCAAGCAGCGCGCCGCCCGCTAGCGCTTTGTTTTTGAGCCGGTGGGTTTCGTCGCGTTCCGGGTTGATGCAGAACGAGGATTGCACGGTTCGCGCCTCGCCGATGGCGCCGTCGTCGATCAGCGTCTTCATTTTCCGGATGGCCGGCAAAAAGCGGGTCCATAAGGCCTCCATCAGAAAAAGTCTGTTGGCGCGGGCGAGCGCAATCAGCTCCTCGGCCTGCCGCGCGTTCACCGTGAAGGGCTTTTCGCAGAGCACGTGCTTCCCGTTTTCCAGGCAGAGCTTCACGTTTTCATGATGGAAATTATGCGTGGTGGCGACGTAAACGATGTCGACGTCCGGATCGGCCGCGAGCGAGGCGTAGTCGGTGTAGACGCGCTCAACGCCATGATTTTCGGCGTATTCCGCGGCTTTGCCCGGCGTGCGCGACGCCGCGGCCAAGAGGGTTCCCTTTTCAAGCGCCGCGAGGCTCCCCGCGAACTTCGTCGCGATGCCGCCGCACCCGATCACGCCCCAATTCATCCGTTCCATGAACATCTCCGTTTTAATCCGCGGCAACGTTGCCGCGGTCTCGCCGAGAGATCAAGTTCCGCCGCTGAAAACAAGCGGGCTTGAGAAGCGTTCCGCCAAAAAAATAAAAAACATGGGTTGGGACGCCGGTTGGGCGACGTTTGTTTTCATGAAGCTCGTGGTTTGGGTTTCACTTGGGCGCCGCGCGGTTTCTCCTCCTCTTTTCCCCGCGGCGCTCTTTTTTTCTTCATAAGTTGGAGTTCTTCCGCGCGCGGTAAAAAAAATCCCCCCTTCTTTTCTGGGCGCGATTCGGCGCGGTGGCGCCGCCCGCTCCGTTCCATCTGGAAAACACGGGAATCGTGTTCGCGAACCCCGGTGTTTAACGAATTCCCTTATGTTCATTGCGTGAAAATCCAAACCCTGAAGTCTGATCCATCCATCAGCGCGTTTAAATGCCTGGAAACCAACCGCAAGAGCCGCGAATAGCGCGCGACATACGCGCGTAAACTACAGATCATAAATGGGTTGCATCTTTCGGCGGGCTAAGGGTTAACTGTTTAGTTCCATTAGAAACAGGAATTATCATCATGCGTATCGAAAAAAAATCAGGCGTTGTTCTCCTCCTCGGAATGTGGGTGCTGCAAGCGCTTGGCGACGGGAAGATTCTTTCCATACAGCC
>JARFRL010000267.1 GCA_029287275.1 Pontiella desulfatans | reverse complement strand
CCAGACCTCAACGGTTGAGCGGAGCGACGACTTCCTCTTGCGAAATCAACTGGGCCTCGTAGGCCGCTCGGGTCGCGCGCTCGATGTTGTTCACGCACCCGACGATGAGCGCCAATAGCGAGGTTCTTGTCATGACTCTTCTCCTGTTAAATGATTTCAGGAGACTAACCGCACGGGCCGTGCCACGGGAAAAGGGCCGATTTTTACAGGGATTTCAGGTCGCTCCGCGGGGGAACGGGCGCTGACGCCCAACGCTCGCTAGAGGAAATCGGGCGTCAGCGCCCGATCCAGAGGGAGGCGCGAAGCTCGTCGAACCCGCGGCCCGCGGCCAAACCGGACACGAGCGTTTCAACCACGCGGTGGGTTTCGACGCCCGTCAGCGCGCGGTCGAGACAGTCGTTCATGATGATCAACACCTGATCGTCCGGCATCCCCGCGAGCGTGAGGTTCTCGCCCGCCTCGACGGCGTGGATCAACCGGCCGTATCGGAATCCGGGCCGCTCGAAAACGGCTTTCAGCGAGGACTTCGGCACTCCGCTTTCCATCGCGACGCACGCGTGCGACAACAGGTGGCCGTGTTGCTCGCCGCGGCGGGGCCTTACCGTCATCACGAGCGCGTCCGTTTCGCGCAGACATTCGAGGCGCCGATTCGCGGCCGCGAGAACGTCCTCCGACGAAGCGCCTTTCGCGAGCCCCTCCTCGATTTTTAGAAAGACGCGGTCGGCCGGCAGATTTTCGGCGCGCGCCAGGTGGACCGCGCGAAACAATTCCTCGGTCTCGCCGACGCTCAACCCCGCGGCGCGGCACGCGCCGATGGCGCGGTCGATACGCTCCGCGGAAAAGTCCACCCGCGTGCTTTTCGCGCGCAGTTCCGCCCAATCGCCGGAGGGCGACTCAACGGGGCCGGCGCGCGTCGCGACGCCGATGAGCGCGACCGCGAGATGGATGCTAAGCGTTGTCGTCTTCATAGAAATTGATCACCGTGTTAACCCGCCCGAAGCCATCGGGCCGATGCGTGACGCCTTTGGGATCCGCCACCCAGCGCTCTCCGTCGACCAGAAAAATATATTCATGCCGTCCTTCGGGCAGTTCGACCGTCGCGGTCCAATGGCCGGACGCGTCGGGGCCGTCGAGCACGATGTCGCCCATCTTCCAATGGTTGAACGTGCCCAGGAGTTCCACGTTGTCCGCGCCGGGCGCGTGCAGCTCGAAGTGGAAGCCCACTTGACCGCGGGTTTGAGCGGGATGAAAACGCCCGAGCATGAAAAAGGCCGCGGCCATGACGGCCGCGCCGGCGAGCGCGGGGATGATCCATTGCCCGCGCGCGGGCCACCAGCCGCGGGACTTCGGCGCGCGCCAAGCGGGCAACGCGCGCATGACGTCGTCCGCGAAGCCGTTCGGCGCGCGGGTCGCGTGCCGCTCGAGGCGTTCGATGATTTTATCGTCTTCAGTCATGGCTCAATCGCTCCGCCAGTTGTTTCCTCGCCCGCGCCACGCGCATTTTCGCGGCGCTCACGCCGATTCCGAGAATCGCGCTGATCTCCTCGTAGGCGAGGCCTTCCATATGTTTCAACCGCAAGGGCGCGG
>JARFRL010000235.1 GCA_029287275.1 Pontiella desulfatans | reverse complement strand
ACGGTCATGCAATTTTTCGCGAGCGCGTGATGCGAGATCGTGTCGTAGCCGTCTTTGTATTCGCCATCGCCCGGGTTCCCGTCGCCATTATCGTTCCGATCGTTCCCCGCGGACCAAAACGGTAGATAGTATTGGGCGCCGTGGATCAGATTATCCAGGTTGTAGGTGTACGAGTGATATTGCCCGAACAGCTTGAACCCATGGAATACGCCATCGTCCCAGCCCGCGTAATAGCCGTAGGAATGGTTGGAGAGATAGAGTTGATTGGTTTCTCCGGGGGCCGACGCGGCCGCGAGGGTCATGCCCGGAAGGTCGGGGACAAAATAGTACGACTCCACCGAAGCCGCGGGCGCCATGCCTTTCGCCAACGGATGCACGCCGGAAGCGCCGATGGTCCCCGCGACGTGCATCGCGTGCCAATGCGCCTCCTCGGCATCGTGATACGTCAACCGTCCGCCCGCGAATTCCTGATGCGTGAGCCGCGGCGCGCCACCGTCCCAGACCCCGACCTTGATTCCGGCGCCATCGAGATTGAACGGCGCGGTGGCCCTCACCTTGTCCGCCGCCGTGGAAATCGCGGCGTTGTAGTTGAGGGTTTTAACGTAAACGGGTTTGCCGTTTTCCACGTCCACGAGAACGCGCAACGTTTTCCCATCGTCTTTCCGAATGGGGTGTCCCCGTTTCCGCGCCCAGGCCTCCGCGGCCTTTTTCCGACCGACCGCGCGCTCGCGCTGCTCCCGCGCCTGGCGGCTCCGTTCCCGGGGCTCTTCATTGAAGCGGGAATACTTCTGGGCGTCAGCTCCCAGAGCGCCCAAGAGGGTCGCGGCCAGAATCAGATGGCGCAACGCGTGTCTCATAACTCGACTTCCAGACCATCCCGCCGACTCGGCAAACCCCACGCGAAGCGCGTTTCTAACCGTCCCGCAAACTCGCTCCGAGTCGCTCGCAGAGAAACGCGGTCAGCTTTTGGTGCGCTTTGTTCACTTTCTTGTCCGTCAACGTCTGTTTCGCGGAGCGATAGACGAACGTGTAGGCCAGGCTTTTTTTGCCCTTTTCGACGCCTTTCCCCTGGTAGACATCGAACAGGCCAAAAGATTCAAGATCTTTGGGATTGGCCTTCTGGATGAGCGCGACGACGTCCTCGTGCTTGACGGATTCGTCGAGCACGAGCGCGATGTCGCGGCTCATGGACGGGAATTGCGCGAGGTCGGTGGTTTTCTGAATGTTGAAGGCGTTTTTGAGCAGCGCGTCCAAATTAATCTCCGCGGCCGCGACCGGACCGGTTAGGCGCCACTCGGCGCGGGCGGTTTGGTTAACGAGTCCCATGAGACCGACCGTTTCGCCATCCGCCAGAACGCTGATCGCTTTACCGGTCTCGAACTCGGGACGGTCTTCCGCTTTGAATTCAATCGCGATCTTTTGGGCGGCGGCGAGTTCTTCGATCAAGCCCTTCATCCAAACGAACATTTCCTCCTCGGAAACCGCGGCGCGTTTTTCGAGCAGGCCGCGGCCGACGGGGCCCATCATGCCCAGCGAGATGGTTTCGCGTTGGACGACGGCGCCCTTGACGCGGTTGAAGACGCGGCCGAGCTCGTAGAAGCAGGCTTCGTTGACCTGCCGCGAATGGTTGCGACCCAGACTTTCGACGAGCTGCGGAACGAGCGAGGTTCGCATGACCGACTGGTCCATGGAAATCGGATGCGGCAACTCCTCGCGGTCGGCGCGGTTTTCCGGGTTGAACAGATCCAACAGCGGATGGTTGACCAACGTGTAGTTCATGATTTCGCTGACGCCTAGACCACTCAACACGTCGCGTAGACTCGAAATGGCGCGGACGCGGGAATCGTCGGCCGCGGGGATTACTTTGGCGAGCGGCGTTTTCGCGGGGATGTTGTCGACGCCGTGAATGCGGGCGATCTCCTCGACCAAATCCACTTCGCGCTCGAGATCGAGGCGGAATGAGGGAACGACCGCGACGGCGGTTTCGCCGTTATCGTCTTCCAGTCCAATCTCCAGCGTGTTGAAAATAGCTTTCATTCGATCCGCGGGAATCTCCGCGCCGATCATGTTTTCGATCCGTTTATAGCTGAATGGAATTTTGATCTGTTGCTTGGTGCCCGGATAAAGATCTACAACGCCGGAGCAGAGCTTCGCTCCTGCAATCTCGCACATCAGCGCGGCCGCGCGCTGGCTGGCCAATTCCACGGAGTCCGTATTGATGCCGCGCTGGAAGCGGTACGCCGCATCGGTCAGAAGCCCCAGCTTTTTAGCGGTATGCCGAATGGTCGAGGTCTCGAACGCCGCGGCTTCCAGCAGAATGGTTGTGGTTGAGTCACTGATCTCGGAATCCGCGGCGCCCATCACGCCGCCGATGGCGGACGCTTTCTCAGCATCGGCAATCACCAGCATGTCCGCCGTCAGCTCGCGCTCAACATCGTCGAGCGTATTCAACCGCTCGCCGGCGTGGGCCGAGCGGACGATAATCCGCCTGCCCGCCACCGAGTCCGCATCAAATGCGTGCAGCGGATGGCCGGTTTCGAGCATCACATAGTTGGTGATGTCGACCACGTTGCTGATCGGGCGGATCCCGGCGGCTTCCAGGCGCTCCCGCATCCAAAGCGGCGAAGGCCCGATTTTCGCCCCCTTCAGAACGCGGGCGGTATAGCGCGGGCATTTCTCCTCGTCGTCAATGCGAACGGAAATCTCCTCGCTCACATCGTTTTCCGTTTCGGAAATTCCAAAGGTTGGAAGCTTCAGCTCCGTGCCATAGAGCGTGGCCATTTCGCGCGCCACGCCAATCATCGAAATCCAGTCCGGACGGTTCGGCGTGATCTCGAGTTCGATGACGGTTTCCGGCTCGCCCCAGACTTGGACGAAGGGCGTTCCAGGCGCGAGTTCGGCGTCGAGCACGAGGAGACCGGAATGGTCTTCGCCGAGTTCGAGCTCGTCCTTTGCGCAGAGCATGCCCATGGAAACCTCGCCGCGGATCTTGGCCTTCTTGAGCGTGAAGCCACCCGGCAGCGTGGTGCCGACCGGCGCGAAGGGATATTTGCCGCCGACCTCGACGTTCGGCGCGCCGCAGACGACGCGCATGGTTTCGGCCGCGCCGTATTCGACGGTGCACAGGCGCAGCTTGTCGGCGCCGGGATGCGGCTCGATCTGAATGATCTCGCCCACCACCACGCCCGCGAAATCGGAGCCGATCGTCTCGATGGCTTCCACTTCCAGACCCGCGAACGTCAGCTTGTCCGACAAGCCCTCGATGGTGTCCTCGAAATCAACGTATTCTTTCAGCCAGCTGACTGGTACTTTCATAAACTCGCTCCGATTGGAAAAAATGAGCGTTGTTTATATAGTTTGGGCGGAATCGGCTCAAGTTATTCGTGCGGCGTGATGAAGGGCCGAATCGGCCTCAAACCTTTTGGCCGGGCATCTGTTTCGGGGCGTAGGCGGCCCGGCTTTCCAGCGCGCGGGGAATCGCCCAGGTTCCCAGCAGCGCGCCGACGGCCCCGATCAGGAGATCGCCCCATCCGATGGAAGGCACCGCGTCGATCATTTCGGACAGCATCAACCGCGTCTGGATGAACGCGCTGAACGTCAGCAACACGCCGTAGCCGAATCGAAACCCAACGCGATAGAACGCGGCGAGCGCGAGATACACCACCGCGACGCTATATAGGGCGAACGCGGCGCCGAGACGCATGGCCACGGTTTCTTCGATCGCGAAGGCGATCAGCAGCGCGCCTAGCAATCCTCCGAGCAGGATCAACAGCGCCGAACGCATGATTTTCGCGGCGAGCTGGCGGGTGGATAGGGGCAACGCGGCGAGACTCCGCATCGACCCCGCGCTCTGAGCGACATACATGAAACCCAGAATGCAGAACATCATGAAGAACATGCCGGAAAACATGCCGACGCCGATCTCGGAATCAACGCCACGCAGCTTCCAACGTAGCAACAGCGCGCCCAGCGACATCAGCGCGAACAAGCCCAGTCCCATCAACGCGCAGCGCCCTTCCGGCGAGCGCGCGAGTTTCCCGACCAAACCGCGGTCCTTCACCTCCTCGGGCGCGCGCCGCGCCTTTCCGACTTTCAGGTTGATCGTCTTGCCGTCCGCCATCAGGGGAGATAGCCACCAACTCAGCCCCGCGAACCCGAGGGCCATGCCCACGACGCATAGACGCCCCGTGGAATGGAGCCAAAGCGAGTCTATCGCGAAGAAAGCCGGGAACAAGATCGCGAGGAGAAGCACCACCAAAACCGCGCTCCTTGCCGGATGTTCATGCACTTTCAGCGCGTGTCCCAGCGGCATCGACAGGGCGAACGCCATTATATATATCGACATACCCAGCGTCACGGGAGCGAAAGCGTTCATCCAGAACGCCGTGTCGCCGACCACCGTCCGATAAATCGCCCACGGCAACATCGCGACCAACACCATGAGCATCGGAGCGACCCACCCGATGTAGAACGGGAAACGGCGTAAAAACGCGGACTGAACCGGCAGCGCCTGATGGACCCGAAAACTTCCGCCCGCGCCCGGTTTCATCTCCATCGATATGGGCAGGCAGATCCAGATCACCGGAAATACCACGGACGACACCGAATCGACTTCCCCATCGTAAAATGACAGCCCGCAGAAAAGAAACGCCAAGAGGGTCCCCCATCCCATGCGGCTCAGGTAATGCGCGAACACACGCTTATCCATCGCCATTCTCCTCTTTCGCGAGCGCGATAAACAGATCCTCGAGCGTCATGGGGGCCTTGGCGATTTCGGTCAGGCCCGACCTCGAGATCCATTCCGCGAGTTCCGCGTCTTGATCGACAACGGCCCGAACGCGGCCGGCCTCGACCTGCTGGACGATGAATCCCTCGCGGCCGCTTGGCGC
>JARFRL010000173.1 GCA_029287275.1 Pontiella desulfatans | reverse complement strand
GAACTCGGCAACGAGCCCGCGGAGGCGTTGTTACGGTAGGAGGCTTTCGCCGAACGTTGGAGCCGATTCCGCGAGCAGGCCGCGCCGGAACGCCTCGGCTTCGCAAAGGTTGACGGCGATCTCGCGGGCGACCCAGGAGATGAGCTTCATCTTTTTTTTGAAGTAGTTCTTGGTCACGCCGATCTTGGTCGCGGAGAAGCGCGTCAGCCAGTTGCGCGGGTAGGCGTGGGTGATCACCGAATACACCACGCCCGCCTCTTCCGCGTCGATCACCTGAAGGTGGACCACGACGTCGAACCCGCCGAAAAAGCGTTTGCCCGACGCGAGCACGATGTAGTCGAACGTGTGCTCGTCCGTCAGTTCGCGATAGAGCTCCGTGATGTCGGTTCGTTGCCCCTTTTCGCTGATGTAATGATATTTCCGCGGCGCGTCTTCGATGACGGGAAAATCCACGGCGCCGTTTTCCGAAATGGATTCGGCGAACACGATCTGCGCGGCCTGGGCCAGGTCGGGGCGTTCCAGCACCGCGCGGGCGGTTTGGAACTGGATCGGCAACACCTCGCTCGTGCCAAGGCGGATGCATTTCTTGCCAAGCACCTCAAGGGCGTGCTCGTCGGTCACCAGCTCCGCGGTGCCGAGCCCGAAAGAACTCGCCGCGCAGAGGACGAACATCATCTGGATTAAAATCCACTTCATCAGCCGCTTAACATACGCCCATCGACGGCGAGCATCAATTCTGAAACGAATCACCGAACCATTCTCGAATGAACGTAAACCGGATCCCGTTGGAACGAGCGTGTGGTGTTGACGAAAAACGACCCGTTCCGTATGCTGTGGATTCATTCAACATGGGGGTTTTCGTGGAAACATTCGCTGAGCTTGTGGAGATGCGGGACGCCCCGGTTGTCGTGGCGGACCATAACGGTATAATCAGCGGTGTTAACCGTTGTTTCGAGGAAACCTTCAACTGGTCGGAAGAGCGGTTGATTGGGAATTTGCTGACCGATATCATGCCGGAACGATTTCGGGATTCGCATTCCATGGGAATGTCGCGGTTTTTAACCACGGAAAGTCGCACTCTCCCGGAGCACGCGCTGGATCTTGACGTGCTGTGCGGCGACGGAACCATCGTTAAGTCGCGCCACACCATCGTGGCGGATAAAACCGACGGGATCTGGAGATTCGCGGGGAAAATCGAGCCACTGAAAACCGACGGCTGAACAACCCATGGCCGAAACCCTCCAGCAAGCCCTGAACGCGTTGCGCCTGACCATGGGAAAAATGGAAATGGCGCTTGGCCTGATTGATGACGCCATTGTCTGGATCAATGAAGACGGGGACGTTGAGTGGTGCAATGGAGGTTTCGACCGGTTGGCCGGGCGAAGTCATATCGAGATCATCGGACGTTCGCTCGCCGATTTATTGCCGCTGAAAGAGCTGGAAACGGAGGTTCCCGAATCCAGCCATCCCGCGGTCCGGGTTTTAAAGCGCCGGCGGATGCTTCGCGGCTTCTATCAACTTGTGGAGAAGGATGTTCCGCTCGAGCTCGTGGCCGTCCCCCTTCATCTGCCGAACCAGCCGGGCGGCGCCATTTTCACGTTGCGCGACATCAGCGAGATGCAGGAACTCGAGCAGGTCCGGTTGCAGAGTCTGGCGCTTCAGGCCGCCGCGGACGCCATGGTGATTACCGACGCGGACGGTCGCGTTGAATGGATCAACAGCGCTTACACCAGCTTGACCGGCTATACGGCCGAGGCCGCCTACGGCCAGCAGATGAAAATCCTGAAATCCGGTAAAACCCCCCGCGAAGTTTACCGGGGAATGTGGACCGCGATCACCGCGGGCGAAGTCTGGAAAGGGGAGCTGATCAATCAGCGGCGTGACGGACGCGTCTATCACGAGGAGCAAAGTATTACCCCTGTCCGGAACCGAGAAGGAGTCATTACGCATTATATCGCCATTAAACGCGATATCACGAAACGCAAAGAGGCCGAGGCGGAAATTCGCAAACTCTCCTCCGTCGTGACCCGGACGGACAACGCCGTTGTCATCACCAACAATGACGGAGAGATCGAATGGGT
>JARFRL010000120.1 GCA_029287275.1 Pontiella desulfatans | reverse complement strand
GGAAGGCGATTCCGACTTCGACGGCATGTCCGACGGCTACGAGAAAACCTACGGCTTGAACGCCGTGGGCGACGACGCGGCGGCGGACTCCGACAACGACGGCATGTCTAATCTCGCGGAGTATACCGCGGGCACCGCCGCAGACAATTGGGACACCGACGGCGACCTGAGCTCGGATGGCGACGAAGACATCGCCGGCACCGACGCGCTGGACGTGAGCTCCTTCTTCCATGTATCCGACATCCAGCCGCGGGTTGGCGGCGGATGCCTCGTGACGTTTGATTCCGCGCCGAGTCGCGATTACACCGTCTACTGCCGCTCCGATCTGAGTTCCGGTTGGATCGAGCTGGTGAAGGACGTCGCGGGAACGGGCGATCCGATCACCGTTGAAGACCTCGCGAACGATGGAAGCTGCTTTTATAAAGTGGAGGTAACCCGCTAGAACAAAACCTGACTCTCCCTAACATCCACGCGCTGGAGGTAGGATCCTCCCGCCTCTTCCAACGCGTGGCAACTCCGAAAAGCCCCGGCGAAAGCCGGGGCTTTTCCCTTTTCGGGGGCGGCGGTTCCGCCGCGCGTGGGCAAAAAAAGAGCCCCGGGGGTTAGTCGGGGCGCTTCTAGGAGTAACGGGCGGCGGTGAGTTTGGGTTCACTTGGGTTACCGCTGATGCCCGATTATGAAATTGTTGGGTTCACTAATGAATACGAGGGCTCGCGGAGAAGCGTTATCCGAAAACGCGTTTTTTTTCACGTTTCTTTCATACGGCCCCCGAAATCGCGGTTTTGCGGGGGTTTTTAGCCTAGATCGCGGTTGAGGCGGGTGATTTCGGCGCGCATTTTTTTAAACACTTCGGCTTTATAGACCCGTACGCTGGCCTCGGAGAGGTCGAGTTTTTCCGCGATTTCCTTGTTGGGGACCTCGGCGGAGATGAGTTTGAAGACCTCGCGCTTGGTTTCGTGGATCTCGTCTTTGATGTTGTTCCAAGCCAGATTGGTGATGTGCAGCACCCATTCCTCGCGGGCGAGGTTTTCGATGTCGGGTAGCACATGCTCCTCGATGGAGACGTATTGCTCCTGATATTCCACCGAATCGCGGCCGGTGATGAAGTTTTTCTTCGTCCGAAAAAAGTCCTTCACCGTGTTGCGGGTCATGGCCGCGAGCCAGTTGTGGAATTTGCCCTTGTTCTGGTTGTATTCGAAATCCTCGATCTTCTGCCAGACCTTGGTCAGCACGGCCTGGCTGATGTCCTCCGCGTCGTCGGCGTTGATGCCCATGCGCAGGATCAGGCTGAGAATGAAACCGCGGTAGATGTTCTCGAACTCGAGCCACGCTTCGTGGTTCTCGGATTTCTTCAGCTTGGCCAACAGGGTGACCCGCGTTTGATAATTGTTTTCCTCGGGCATGGTCAGTCGTCGCTGTAAATGATGATGACGCCCCGGCGGGCGAGGTCGCGGATGGTCGGGTCGTCTTCGAACTCCTTGGAGACCGTTAGAATTTTCAGGTTTCGGTTCCAAATGAGTCGCGGCGAAATACTCAGGCCGTCGATCCCGCTGATGTTCAGCGAACGCAGTTTGGGATAACGAATGAGGTTCGACAGGTCGCGAATGCGGGTTCGACTGATATCGAGCGATTGCAGATCGCGCATTTGATCGAGATCGAACATGAGATTCAGCGGCGTTCCGCCGAGGCGAAGCTCCACCATGCCTTCTTCGGTCAGCAGATTCAGGTCGGGCTCGCCAATGCCGCTCGCGTTCAATAGCAGGATTTTCAGGCCGCAGAGAGCGGAGATGTCGTTCAAGTCGGGATTGCCCCCGATGTCGATGATCCAGCCTCCCGCGACGGCTCCCTGCCAGCTGAGCTCGACCTCGCCGGCTTTGGGGTTGAGAATTTCCAACGACTTCGCGATGGCGGGGAAGCGGGTCTCGGGGTCGAAGTCCGTTCGGTTGAGGTGATGGAACAAGCGCGGAATTCCCGCCGCGACGTTATAGGCCTTGAAGTCCTTCACCAATTGAGGGAGTTCCGCGTCGGTGATCGGTCCGAGTTCCATGTATTTTCTGGCCAGCCGGACCGCGGGAGGATCGCTACGCACCGGGTGGCCGTGGTTTCCGGACAGGATGTTCCACGCGTTGGTGAAATCGAGCTGGCACATCGCGAGCACGCCTTTGAACAGCCAGCCCGTCTCCAGATCCGGATCGAACGCGAGCGCGGTGTTCAGCGATTGTTCCGCCGCGGCGAAGTCGTAGTTCTTTTCTTGTTCGGCCATCAGGTCGAGGTAATCCGGAGCGACCGTTCGGGCCGTTGCCGCGATGTAGTCGTTTTTCTCCTTCAGCTCGGCCAGCGCGTCGAGCGCGACGCGTTCGCTGCGTTTGATCGAGCTGAAGCTTTGGAACAAAACCGCTCCGATGATCGCGGCGGTCGCGGTGATGAGGCCGACCGCCAGCTTATGTCTTTTGATCAGCAAACTCAGGTGGGTGATGAAGGTCGGGTTTTCCGCGATGGTGGCGAACCCGTCTTGAAATTTATGGACGTCGGAAATCAGCGCGGCGACATGGGGGTAGCGGTCGGCGGGGTCCGTCGCCATCGCCTTCATCACGATCGCGACGAGCGGCGCGGGGATCTTGCGTTCCGGGGCGCGTTGGTCGGGCGGCTCGAAATCGCCGCGCACGGTTTTCTGGAGCGCGTCCTTCACCGTGCCGCCGCTGATGGGGCAGTGGTGGGTCAGGATTTCGTAGAGCATGGCGCCGAGCATGTAGACGTCGGTTTGGAAGTCGATGTCGGACGGAATGCCTTGGGCTTGTTCGGGCGCCATGTAGCCCGGCGTTCCGCCCACCATGTTTTTTCGCTCGCGGCTTTTCGCGGCGCCTTCTAGGTAGCGCGTGAGGGTTTGACCGTTCTCGAGCGACACGTCGTCCATGCTTCGCCAGGAGACCGGTTCGCCTTCGTATTCATTCAAATGGGTGATGAGGGTCGAAAGCCCCCAGTCGAGCACGTGCACGTCGCCGAAATCGCCGACGTTGATGTTCGAGGGTTTCAGGTCCAGATGAATCACGCCTTTGGCGTGCGCGTAGTCGATCGCGTTGCACACCTTGAGGAAGATCGCGAGCAGGCGGGTTCGCGTGTAGCGCGCCGCGTATTCCGGGTTTCCCGCCTGGAGCTGTTTGATGATCTCGCCCAGCGTTTCGCCCTTGAGCGCTTTCATCGTGAAATAGGGATTGCCGTTTTCGTCCAGCGCGATGTCGTAGATCGGGATGATGTTGGGATGCTGGAGGTTCGCGGTCAGACGGGCTTCATACAGAAACGCGTCGATATCGTCCTCGGCCGCGATTTTCGAATCTTGGATGAGCGCCATGGCCACTTTGCGCGCCGTGCGGTGGTCGTCGACCTCCCAAATGGCTTTCATACCGCCTTGGTTCAGCTTCTTGTTGGCGGAGTAGCGATCTTCCGGATTTCCATCCATCAAGCCTTCGCGGTTCGCCGCGGGGTTTCGCTCGAGATCCTCCTCGAAAAGGATTTTTTCCGTGTTGGAGAACACGATGTCGTCCGCGAACAGGTTGGCGTTGCCGATTTCCCGGCCCGGGGGGCTGGTTTTATCGTTCGCGCGGTTTTTTTCGTTTGAATCGTCCATATGTTTCCACGTTTTGGAAAATCATCGAAAAGCGTAGCATCGTCGCCGGACGTGGGCAAAAGAAAACCCCGCTGGGTGAGGGCGGGGTAGTCGGAGTAATTCAAGAAGTTGAGCGGTTGGTTTGGGTTCACTTGAGCCGCTTGGCTTCAATTGGGTTGTTGTTGGGTTCACTACTTAATACGAGGGGTTTCCGCGAAGCGTTATCCAAAAAGTGAAAATTCCTGACAAATATTTCCGCGGCGGCCATAAATCCTAATAAAAACGGGTTTTTAGCCGCGGAAAAATTTGTCGATAAAAACAGCGACGGGGGCGGTTCTTCTTCTAAATCCCGGGGTTTTCGGTTGATCGCGGCTAGAAGCGCATCGTGCCGCGGAGCCAGAAAACGGTTTCGTCGTTCGTGAAGTTTCCGGGGTCGTTGTCGCCTTGGATGTAATAGGCGAGTTTGGCGAGCACGTCGAAGTTCTCGCACACGGGGTATTTCGCGAGGAAATCGAGCTCGTAACCATAGACGCCGGAGAACGCGGTGGTCGGCGTGTTGTACGCGGTGTTGAAGAAGTGCGCCACGCCCTGGAGTTTGAGCTTTTCCGCGACCATGACGGAGCCTTCGCCCCACAGATCGACAAGGCCGCTGTTCAGACCGCCGCCGGTTCCAAGGAATTGGTCCGCCCAGCCGTTGAACTTATGCGCGGTGCCGTTGAGCGTCTGGAAGTTGTTGTCGCCCCCGCCGCCGGAAATGTATTCCGCGCCGAGGCCCAGATTCACGGATTCCAGTTTGAGGTCGCCCTTAAGCAAGCCGTAATACGCGCTTCGTTGCAGTGCGCCCATGGCTTCATAGCCGAGCGCGTCCGACGCGCCCCAAAAGCGGGCGCCGTAGGTGTCGACCTTGCTGTTCGCGGCGCTGTTGTCGTTGCGCTGCAGATACGCGAACGCGGCGAGTTTGTTCTTTTCGCCCAGCTTGTATTCGCCGTTCAGCAGGTGGTATTGACGGCCCTGAATGGTGTCGCCGAGAATGTCGTTGATGCTGTCGGCGTAGGCGTAATACAGCTTCAGGTTCTCGACCGATTCGTTTTGGATCGAGCCCGCGTTGAACGACTGGCCATTCAGCCGCCAGCCGACGTTTCCGATGAGGCGTTGATTGTCGAGCAGGATCTCCTGCGAGCCGAGCCGCCCGACCGAGTCGTATCCGGTGTAGGCGAGGTAAGCCTGATGAAACCGGAAGTTTTCCGGATCCGAGACGGGGTCATAGCCGTTCGGGCGTCCCGGATAGCTGTAGTGATCGTTCAGCGGGCCGACGTATTGCGCCTGAACGAACGCGTCGAATCCGTGAAGTTGGCCCGTCAAATAGTTCAGCCGCGTCCGTGTCAGCATCGCGTGCGCGGGATCGGTCGCGTTGCCCTTCAAATCGGAGTATTCATAGCCCAGCAGGATTTCCGCGGAAGGCGTCCCGTCGACGAGCCAGGATTTCAGGTCGTTCCCGGTTTTCGTTTCGTTCCAGAGTTCGTCGAGCGAGGGCCAATTCGCGTGTCCCGTCTGTTCCTCGACGTGCGCGGCGTCCGGTTCCTGAACGTGCGCGGCTTCTTGCGAATAAGCCGCCGCGGACAGTAGCAATAGGGTGATCAACAGGTGTTTCATGAGCTTCCCCTTTCGTTGAGTTGAATCGAGTAACCGTTTGCTTAGGAACGGATAGTAGCCGTTTTTAACGGAAACGCAACGCCGGGGCGCGTGAATGTTGATGGCGAAAAACGGGTTTACCGAGCTTGGAACGCGGGTCCGCTTCACGTACAACTCGTCGCGTGAACCTCGAACTCAAAACCATCGCCGCGATGATCGCGATCTACTGCCGGGCCCACCACGGCGCGCGGAGCGAACCCTGCGCGGAGTGCGCCGAGCTGTTGGACTACGCGGCCAGCCGCGTCGCGAAATGCCCGTTCGGCGTCGATAAACCGGTTTGCAACCAATGCGAGGTCCACTGCTACGCGCCCGAAAAACGCGCGCGCGTTCAAGAGGTGATGCGCTACGCCGGACCGCGGATGCCAACGCGGCATCCCGTTCTCGCGATCCGCCATCTAATCCGCTCGAAACGCTACATGGGGACGCGCTCGAAGTAGACCACGCCGAGCCGCGGGCAGACCGTGATGATGTACTTCTCCAGCATCAGCCGTCCCGCGCGCGGCGGCGAGCTGTTCGGCGGAAGCAACATCGTCGGGACCTTGCGATAAACCACTTCACCCAGGCTCACCTGCTTCGTCTGGCTCACTTTCACGTCGCCGCGGGCGAAGTGATACGCGCCCGCGAAGTCCAGCAGGATCGGCGTCGACTGGCCGAAAATCGCGCCCTCGACCGCCAGCCCGAAACCCGGTTGCTTCTGAATCCGCGCCGTCGTCATCAGCAGATCCTGATGCGGCACGTAGGGAATGCTGGAGGAAAACTGGATCGCCTGGGCGTCGAAATCGAACTGGACGTACTCGAACGTTTTGATCATGTCCCAGCCCATTATCATGTCGACGTTCGGCACCTTGACGCCGCGCGCCAGCGGGCCGAGCGAGTTCAGCGCCATGCGGACGTAAAGCGGAATGTTCTCCATGAAAAGCTGGTCGATTCGGAACTGCGACACCACCGCCGCGTAGGCCGACGCGCCGCCGGTGTTGTATCCGCCGCGGTAGGGAATCGCCACCTCGTCAACGCCCAGAAACTTCGCCTCGAATTCCTGCGCCTTTCCGAACTCCATCCAGGTGCTGGGCGAGCTCGGATCAATCAGCGCGTTCAGTTTGAAACGGTTGGCGCGGCCTTCGAGCTCAATGACCGGAACGCTGCCCTTCAGGATTTTGGCGGTCGCCAAGTGGTTCGGATGCAACCGCGCCTCGCCGCTCATCGCGACGCCGTCCTTCACCGCGTAAACCTGGAATCCGAAGTGCTGCGGCATTTTCGCGTGCGAGAGGTAGGTGTTCTGCTGCATTTCCGGCAACAAAAACTCTTCGCCGCCGTTGATGGTCGCGTCGTCCGAGACGCATCCCGCCAGAACGGCGCCCGCGGCGATGATGGAAAATCTGATCAGTTTCATGGCGTTATCCTTTGTCGTGGCGCGCGGCGGGATGCCGGCCATCGTAGGTGTCGAGCAGTAGAAAAATATCCGTCGGGCTTTCCGACAGACAGACGATGAACAGGTTGTCGGTCAGCGCGAAGGTGAGGCTCATGCCGCGGGCGATGTCCGGCGCGTCGTAGCGCCAGACCGGCCAGACGGAATGTTTGCCCATGAAGTCGAGGCGGTCGTCGCGGGCGTGTTCCAACCTCCAGCGCAGCCACGGGCTCCGCCAGCCGACCCAGCTCGCCGCCGCCCACGATTTGCGCGCGCCGGCGGAGCGGAACGGAATGTCCGCCACCGCGATCTCGGCGGCCGCGACCTGTTTGGTCCACGCGCTCGATTCGGCGATCTCCCGCAGCGAGTTCCCGGCGCCCAACGCCTTGTCGAGCTGGCCGCGCACGGGGCTTTGAAGCAGATCGCCCAGACTCTCGGCTTTGAAAACGAACGACGCGCCATACGGAATCGCGCCGCGGACCGCGTCCGGCTCGAACGGCTGAACGAACGCGTACGCGACGATGGCGCCCGCGAACAAGGCGCCGAGGCCGATCTTGATTCCGAATTTAAATGGCGCGTTCATTTTTCCAGATTAAATCTTAACGGTGTCGACGATGTCGGACACGCAGCCATGCCCCTTTTCGACGAGATAGCTTTCGATGCCGTCGATCACGCGGTCGATGGTGGTCGGGTCCACGAAGTTCGCGGTGCCGACCGCGACGGAGGTCGCGCCCGCGATCATGAATTCGATCGCGTCTTCGGGCTCGAAGACGCCGCCCATGCCGATGATTGGAATTTGGATCGCCCGCGCCGCGTCGAACACCAGCTTGATCGCGATCGGTTTGATCGGCGGGCCGCTGAGCCCGCCGAATTTGTTGGCGAGCTCCGGCTCGAGCGTGTCGATGTTGATGGCCATCGCGGGCATCGTGTTCATGATCGCGATCGCGTCGGAGCCGCAATTCTCGGCCGCTTTCGCGAAGGCCGCGATGTTCGGCACGTTCGGCGCGAGCTTTGGAATGATCGGCTTTTGGGTTTTGCCGCGGACCAGCTCGATCACG
>JARFRL010000041.1 GCA_029287275.1 Pontiella desulfatans | reverse complement strand
ATCTCCTGGGTCGCCCGCGAGATCGCCGTCAACCTTTGCGAAGCCGAGGCGTTCCGGCGCGGCCTGCTCGCGGAATCGGCTCCAACGTTCGGCGAAAGCCTCCTACCGTAACAACGCCTCCGCGGGCTCGTTGCCGAGTTCAACGGCGTAGTCGAGCGGGGTTTTCCCGTTGGTGGCCCGGATGGATTTGTCGGCCCCGTTTTTCAGCAGCAGCCTGATCATTTCCGAGCTGGCGGACGCGGAGGCCTCGTGCAACGGCGTGCCGCCGCGCGTGCTGACCGCGTCGACCACGGCGCCGTTTTCGAGCAGGTACGCGGCGACTTCGACTTTGTCCTTTTCGGCCGCGTAGTGCAACGGCGTCCAGCCTTCATCATCCATCGCGGCGAGGTCGGCGCCGCTCTCGACGAGCAGTTTGGTGATTTCCAGGAAGCCGCGGTCGGCGGCGAGATGCGACGGCGTTTTAAGCGTTCCGGTTCGCGGGTTCAACTCCGCGCCGCCGGCGATGAGCACCGCGGCGCAGTCGGTCTTGCCGCGGACGGTGGCGAAGTGCAGCGGCGTCCACCCCTGCTTGTTCGCCTCGTTGACGTCGGCGCCGAGCAGCAGATGATTGCGCGTGTCGACGGCGTCGCCCTTGGCGATCGCGTGCAAAATGGTTGCGTGCTTGGTGACCACGGGGTCGGCGGACGCGACGCCGTCTTTCGGGACCTCCAGCCCCGCGGACCAGACGATCGCGTTGAGCGTCAGCTTGCGGAAATCCGGTTGCCCCCAGCTACGATGAAAGTGGCCTCCCGTGAACCCGAAAACATGGTCGCCATAGGCCCACGCGAGCGTGTGGGCCTGATCCTCCTCGGGCGGGACCGCGAGCAGAAGCGGGGTCACGTCCGCGAACGTCAGGTTGTAGTAATATTCGTCCTTCAACTCGAAGGGCTTCACGCCGCGGGTGATCGGATGCTTGACGATGACGGGATTTTTGAGGGTCCAGACGGGGTTGTTCGACTTTTCGTCGTCGTATCGGCCGCCCACCACTTTCAGCAGCGTTTCGTCCAAAAGGCCCGTTTCGCCATCGAGCGCGTAGTGCAGGAAAACAAGGCCGACGCCGCGGTTGGACAACGCGAGCAGTTCCGCTTCGTGGCCCAACGCGAGGTGGTTTTTCCGTCCGTCGCAATAGACCACCAACGCGTCGATGTTCTCGAGCGCCTCGGCGGGCGGCCACGATTGGTGGTGAGCGGACGCCGCGAGATCCAGGCCCGATTGATTGAGCGCCGCCGCGAGGAGGTCCACGCCGGCGGGGAACTCGTGTTCGCCTTGTCCGTGGCTCGGCGCTCCGGAAACCAACAGCACCTGTTTCGGCGCGCCGGCGCGGGAGGCGGTCGCGCAAGCGAGTAGAACGATCAGCAAAAAGGTTCTCATCTATTTCCCCGTTTTTCCGCTTAGCGCGTAGCGCAGCATGATATCTTCGGTTTTGTCGAGACGCCGACACGCCTCGCGCGCGATGTTCATCATCAACATTCCGAACAGTTTAGGGTTGGAATCGTATAACGCGAACAACTTTTCGCGGGGAATCACCATGAGCTCCGTTTCCTCCATGGCCATCGCGTTGGCCGTGTGGGGATGAATCGCGATCACCGAGGTTTCCCCGAAACAGTCTCCTTCGACGTATTCGAAAAGCTCGAGCGGCGTGCCGTCGACGTTCTCGACGACGCGAACCACGCCCTTGCGCACCACGCGGATATGACTCGGCGCGTCGCCCTGTCGGAAGATGAATTCGCCCTTGGCGTAATGTTCCGTCTCGAGCATGCGGAACACCGCGTAGAGTTGGGCGTCGTCGAGTCCGCCAAGTAGCGCGATCTTGTTCAGCATCGGCAGCACGTTTTCCACGTCGAGCAGAGGCATCCTGTATTTCTCGATGGCCATGACCCTGAAAATACAACGCGGCGCCGCGTTCGTCAGCCAATTAATCTTTCCAACCCACGCGAAATCTGGATACTGCGCCCTTCCCAACAATGGAAGCATCGCATGGCTTTAATCAGTTTACAGAACATCCACAAGGCGTTCGGCGCGGCGCCGTTGCTCCACGACGCGACGCTGCAGATCGAGCGCGGCGAGCGCATCTGTCTCGTCGGCCGCAACGGCGAGGGCAAATCCACCCTGCTGAAAATCGTCAACGGCGACCTCGAACCGGACCAGGGCGAGATCATCCGCCAACCCGGCCTGAAGGTCCGCCGCCTGCGGCAGAACGTGCCGACCGACATCGCGGCGACCGTGGAAGAACTCGTTTTCCTCGGGCTCGAGGATCCGCACGACGATTTCGTGTCGCATCAGGCGGTCGACAAAGCCGTCTCGCTCGTGTCGCTCGAGAACCACTTGAAATTCAACGAACTGTCCGGCGGACAAAAACGCCGCGCGCTGCTCGCCCAGGCGTTGGCGTGCGAGCCGGACATCCTCGTGCTGGACGAGCCGACCAACCATCTCGACATCGAATCCATCCAATGGCTGGAAAGTTTCCTGCGCCGCTATAAGGGCACCCTGTTTTTCGTGACGCACGACCGCGCCTTTCTGCGCTCGCTCGCGACCCGCATCCTCGAACTCGACCGCGGCAACCTGCACTCGTGGGCGTGCGACTACGACACCTACCTCAAGCGCAAGCAGCGGCTGCTCGCCGGCGAGGAGGAGCAATGGGCGCAGTTCGACAAGAAACTCGCGCAGGAGGAAATCTGGATTCGCAAAGGCATCAAGGCGCGGCGAACGCGCAACGAAGGCCGCGTTCGATCCCTCGAGAAGATGCGCGCGGAGCGCGGCCAACGCCGCGAGCGTTCCGGAAACGTTAGCATGAAAGCGGTCGAGGCCGGCGTGTCGGGCCGTAAAGTGATCATGGGAAAACGCGTGTCGTTCGACTACGAGGGCGACCCGATCGTCGCGGACCTTGACGTGGAGATCGCGCGCGGCGACAAGATCGGGATCATCGGCCCGAACGGCTGCGGTAAATCGACGCTGATCAAGCTGCTGCTGGGGCAGCTCGCGCCGAAGAACGGAACGATCGAGCACGGCACCAAGCTGGAGGTCGCCTATTTCGACCAACACCGCGCCGCGCTCGACGAATCGAAATCGGTCGCGGAAAACGTCAGCCCCGACGACACCATCACGCTGGGGAACCAGCAGAAGCACGTGCTCGGCTACCTGCAGGAATTTCTGTTCACGCCCGATCGCGCCCGACAGCCCGTTTCCGTCCTTTCCGGCGGCGAGCGCAACCGACTCCTGCTCGCGAAACTATTCACTCGGCCCTCGAACGTTCTCGTCCTCGACGAACCCACCAACGACCTCGACGTGGAGACGCTCGAGTTGCTGGAAGAACTGCTCGCGAACTACGAGGGCACCTTGCTGCTCGTCAGCCACGACCGCGCCTTTCTGAACAACGTGGTCACCAGCACCATGGTTTTCGAGGGCGACGGACGGATCGGCGAATACGCGGGCGGATACGATGATTGGCTTGACCAACGGTCGAACGTCGAAAAGTCGAAGGTCGAAAGTCAAAAACCCGCGGAGAAAAAGATCGCGACCCGCAAGCTTTCCAATAAAGAACGCGCGGAGCTGAAGAATCTGCCGAAGACCATCGAGGCGCTGGAGGCCGAACTGGAAGCGCTTCAAAACGCGATGACCGACCCCGCGTTCTACCAAAAGCCAAAACAGGAGATCGCGGCCGCGACCGAGCGGGCCGAGGCGATTCCCCACGAACTCGAAAAAAGTTTTGAACGCTGGGAAGAACTCGAGCGTCTATGATCCCAAACCACGGAATCATCGGCGCTCCGCCGTCCCCCTTCGGCGGACCCGATGAGGAAGTGTGGCACTTGGGACCCAGAGGTCAGGTCACGCTTCTTAAAACCCGTGGTTTTCTTTTTTTCCCGGAAGCCGCGGTTCTCGGAAACGCTCCCGAAGCGCGAACCTAACTCCCGCGACGCGCTGCTAATACCAGTTGCTAAAGCTTCTCAGATTAACCTTAATGGAAACCACAAAATACTCAGGAATCACAAAACTGGGAAATTGCTGTTCTTTTGTGACCTATGTGAAAAATTGGTCATTATCCATTTCCAATTATGTGGTTTGGCACCATTAACGCCTAAATGTTTTTGAGATTGGTATGAGAAGCGCCACTACAGCAACCCTTGCTTCCCCTTCCCTCCATGGACGCTTGCTCAATGATTAGGCTTCCGGATTCAACCCATTCACGATTAACTATGCTCGATTAACCGAGCCGAAGGTTCTCCTCCATGAAACGACTGATCTGGAACAGGCACACGAAACTCGTGATGAAACATGCCGCGGGTTGGTTTTGCATCGCGACCGGACTGGTGATGCTCATCACGCCCGGCCAAGGGCTTCTAACGCTGCTGATCGGAGTCTACCTGCTCGCGGACGAAATCCCGCTGTTCGCGAAAATCAAAACCTGGCTCGAGCGCAAATTCCCGAAAACCGCGGACTTCGTCCATCGCAAAGGCGCGCAACTCCGCGCGCGGTTCCATCACGGTGGAACGAACGACTAGAGTTCGATTCCGAAATAGTCCACCGCGTTGTTGTAGCAGATGTCTTCCACCATGCCGGCGAGCAAATCCATGTCGGCCGGAATCTCGCCGTTCTCCACGTCGTCGCCGATCAGGTTGCAGAGGATGCGGCGGAAATACTCGTGGCGCGGGAACGACAGGAAGCTGCGCGAATCGGTCAGCATGCCGACGAAGCGACTGAGCAGACCCAGGTTGGAAAGCGCGTTCATCTGCTTTTCCATTCCGTCTTTCTGATCGAGGAACCACCAGCCCGTGCCAAACTGCATCTTGCCGGGACAGGAGCCGTCCTGGTAGTTGCCGATCATCGTCGCGAACAGCTCGTTGTCGTTCGGGTTGATGTTGTAGAGAACCGTCTTCGCGAGCTGGTTCGAGGAATCCAGGCGATCCAGCAAACGAATCATGCCCGGCCCCTGGCGGTGATCCGCGATGGAATCGAACCCCGAGTCCGGCCCCAACGCGCCGAACAGCCGCGTGTTGTTGTTGCGGAACACGCCCATGTGGAACTGTTGCGCCCAGCCACGGGAATGGTTCATCTTGCTCGCCTGATACAGGAACGCCGCGAGGAACTGGTCGGACGCCTCCAACGAAACCGCCGCGCCGCCCATCACTTTATTAAAGATCGCGTCGAGCTCGGCCGCGCTCGCTTCCGCGTCGGGCACGTACGCGATTCCGCTGTCGGAGAGGCGGCAGCCCTGGGCGTGGAAAAACGCGTGCCGCGCGTCCACCGCCGCCACCAACGAATCAAAGTCCACGATCTTTTCGCCCGAGACTTCCGCGAGTTTTTCGACATAGGCGCGGTAGGCCGCCGGATCGGTCAGGTTCGCGGCTTTGTCGGCGCGGAACGTCGGCAACACCTTGCAATCGAACCCATCCGCCGCGATCTGTTCGTGATATTTCAAATCATCGATTGGATCGTCGGTGGTGCAAACCAGTTTCACGTTCATCCCGCGCATCAGGTTCCGCGCGCTGAATTCCGGCGTCTGGAGCTTGGCGGTGCATTCGTCGTAGATTTCATCGGCCGTTTCCGGACTCAGCAGCGTGTCGATGCCGAAGTAGCGTTGCAGTTCCAAGTGCGTCCAATGATAGAGCGGATTCCGCAAGGTTCGCGGAACCGTTTCGGCCCACTTGTGAAACTTGTCGCGCCACGACGCGTCGCCCGTGCAGTACGTTTCGCTCACGCCGTTCGAGCGCATGGCGCGCCATTTGTAGTGATCGCCCCCCAGCCAACATTGCCCGATGTTGTCATAGCGTTGGTCCTCCGCGATTTCCCGCGGGGAGAGATGGCAGTGGTAGTCGTAGATCGGCATCTTCGCGGCGTGCTCGTGGTAGAGCTTGATCGCGGTTTTGGTTTGGAGGAGAAAATCCTCGTCCATGAATTTTTTCATTGTTCGTGCTCCGTATCGCTTAGGTGTTTTGATTCTAAAACCATTGGGTATGGAAAAACTCGCCGCGCGGACGGTCGGTCCTTTCGTACGCGCGCGCGCCGAGGCCGATCATTCCAATGTTCGTGAAATCCATTTACTTCTCCTTGCCGGCGGCGGTCTTCGCGGCCAGATGGGTTTCAAGCTCCCGCGTCAGCTCCTCAACCCGCTCGGGATGGCGGTCCGCGATATTCTTCGTTTCCTTATCCGCCGACGCATGGTCGTAGAGTTCAGCAAAACCATCCTTGTGCAGAATCAGGCGCCATCGGTCGGTGCGAATGGTGTTCGCGCCGCCCTTATAGCCAATGGCGGCATGTCCAACGACATCGGGATTCCGCAACTGCGGCATCAGAGAACGGCCCGCCGCGAAATCCGGGATATCCAGCCGGGCCAGATCACAGAGGGTCGGAAAAATATCGGTGCTTTCAACCACGCCGGCGGTCTTTAACCCCGGCGAACGGATGCCCGGATGGCTGATGATCAGAGGGGAACGTAGCGACTCCTCAAACAAGGCGTGTTTGCCCCAGATGGCATGCTCGCCCAGATGCCAGCCATGGTCGCCCCACAGCACAACGACCGTATCGTTTTCAAGCCCCAGTTTTTTCAGCTGATTCATCACCTTGCCGACCTGCGCGTCGGCATAGCTTACGCAGGCGGCATAGTGTTTTCGGACCGCGAGGGAAAAAGCGGCATCTTCGTTCGGATCTTTGCCCCACCGGTTGTATTTCATGAACTCGCCGGAGCGGTGCCACGTCGTCCTGCCAGCCGGCATTTCCGGATGCGGCACGGGCGGCAGATCGGCATCCGCGTAATACTTCATGTATTCGGCCGGAGCCCCGAAGGGCAAATGCGGGCGAATGATGCCGACCGCCAGGAAAAAAGGCTGGTCCTCCTTCGCCAGCAGCCGCAGCTGCTTCAGCGCCTCGTTCGCAACCAGCCCGTCGGGATAGATCGTGTCCGCGCCTTCCGTCGCCTGGAAGACATCCATTTCCCCGGCCTTGCGCCGTATTTCACCGTTGGCCAGTCCGTGCATGGCGCCGCGCGGATGCCGCCAATCTCCGGTCGGCATCAGATGCCGGTCCCACGCGCCCGGCATCTCAATTTCGGCGTCGTCATCCCAGTCCGCGCCGCCGCGCCCGCCGGGATGGTGGGAGACCTTGCCGATGGAAACGGTGGTATAGCCATGGCGGCGGAACCACTCCGGCATGCTCGGCGGCACCTCGTTGGCCTTCATTTTTTTCGCCCGCTGGAACAGCGCGTTATTTCCCGCCGGTCCATACCGTCCGGTCAGCAGCGTGTAGCGGGACGGGCCGCAGCTCGGGGCGTTCACATAGTGCCGGGAAAAGGCGCGGCCAGTTTCCGCCAGCCGGTCGATATTCGGCGAGTGAATATAGTCCGCGCCATAACAGTTGAGCTCGGGCCGCAGGTCATCCACGCAAAGGAGCAGGACGTTGGGCTTGGCGACCACCTGGCCGGCGATCAAAACAAGTAAAAGTGTTACTTTTCGTTTCATTTAAATTTCTCCTGATTGGCCCAGAGCCCGAGTGCCGGGTTGGATATATAAAAAATTTCTTCGCCGTCGGGCAGCGTGTTCCAGCCGTCCTTCAGACTGGCGGGATCGTAGCGAGCGGCCATTTCATCGTAGGCGACCGCGGCGAACCCGACGGATCGAACCTCGTCGAGCGTCACGTCGGCGCCGGGGCAATAGGTGATGTTGAACCGCCCTTCCGACGAACCGTGGATCAGATGCGCCGCGGCGCCGAGGTTGGCGCGCAGTTCCTCGTCCTCCTCGACCGCTTTCAGCGTGGCGGGCGTGCCGCGATAGCCGAACTTCCGAATCAACTGGTCGATGGTCGGATCCTCGCCGAACTCCTTGAGCGCGGGCGCGAGCACGACCAGTTCGCCCTCGTCCGCGATCGCCATGCGGGTGCGGTAGACCGCCTTGTTGCCAAGCCACGTGCTTTGAAATTCATGCGGATCCAAATAGACGACGACCTTCTTCGGCTCACGATCGAGCAGATTGATGTTCACCGCGCGCGACAGTTCGCAGGCCGCTTCGAAGACCGCCGCGTCGTCTCCGGCGTAGAAGCCGCGCAGGTGCATTTCGCGCGTTTCATAGTCCTGCTCCAGGACGGTCAGGATGTAGGTGATCGGCAAGTCGGACAGATAGGTTTCAACCGCGTGATTGAACAGACGGCGTACCGGCGAGTCCGTCCGACCGAGCAGCGTTTCCATATTGCTGACCGCGCCGAGAAAGTGCGATTTGTTGATGATGTCCGAACCGCCCGCGCCGACCACGATGTTCTTCGTGTAGTTGGCCATGCCGACCACTTCGTGCGGAACCACCTGCCCCACGGAGAGAATCAGGTCGTAGCCGTCGAACAACATCTTGTTCACTTCCACGCCAACCGCGTAATCAACCTTTCCATCGGAAAGCTCCGCGAGCATTTCGCCGGGAATCTCGCCCTTGCGGACGACGTCGTTGCGCCAGTCGTGAACGTTAAAGGCGTCCAGTGGAATCGCGTCGCCGAACATCATGCGCAGCTGCGCTTCCGTCATCGGGTTGTGCGTGCCGAGCGTCGGAAGAACATCCACCCGCGCGCCCTCGCCCGTCAGCTTTTCATAGACCATGGCGGTAATCGGCCCAGCCATGGAA
>JARFRL010000039.1 GCA_029287275.1 Pontiella desulfatans | reverse complement strand
AACATCCTTAATAATGCCTGCATCCTTCCAGGCCTTGAACTGGAAATAGTTTGCGCCGGAATGGCCCTGGTTGCCCATCTGGGTGACCACGCCATATTTCTTTTCCGCCCGGATCAACAGTTCATTCTCCAGAAAAGTACGGGCCAACGGCTTTTCGGTATAGACCGCTTTTCCCAGCATCATCGCCGCCATCGTGATCGGAAAGTGTGAATGGTCGGGCGTACCGATGCAGACCGCGTCGATCTCATTGCCCATCCGGTCGAACATCTCCCGGAAATCGCTGAAGCGCTTCGCCTGCGGATACAGGGCCGCATTAAACGCCGGCGTCTGGTTTGCTTTGCCCCACCCGAGAAGGCCCTCTTTTTTATTGGCAAGCGGTGAATCGCTATCCAGATCGACATCACAGATCGCCACCAGATTCACGTTCGGGTTATTGGCAAATGATTTGGTGATGGCTCCGCCGCGCTGGCCCAGCCCGATCGCCGCCATATTAATTTTCCCGTTTGCTCCAAGCACGCGGCCCGGAATCATGGCCCAACCCGTGGCCGCCGCGCCGGCGGCTAAGGTTCGCCTTCTCGAAATCGTCATCTTCATCTCCTGATTGTGGGTCAAACTTCTGCTTATTCCATGTATACGTTTAATTTCTATTACTTGGAGCTTGTTTAATCAACCCTATTTTGTAACTTTTAGTTACAAACAGGAGCTTGCCTGTCCAAACCCAGATCGCGCCAAGCGTCCCAGTCCATTAGAAGGATATTGATTAGACGCCACGAACTTAGGAGAATCATTCATGAAAACGAGTATTTTGAGCATCGTCCTCATCAGCCTGGCCACGGGAGCACTGGCCAATGTTGTTTCTGAAGACCAAAAGCAATACGTTAAGAAATACGAGAAGCAGGCGAGCGTCGCGGTTCCCGCGGACATGTTGCTCAACACCGATCCGGAGCCAGACTTGAATGAAGGCTTCGTCAGCCTCTACAACGGGAAAAACCTGGATGGATGGATCTCGCTGGGCGGACATTGCGCGTATGAAGCGAAGGGCGACACGATTGTCGGAACAACCATCAAGGGCTCCCCCAGCACCTACCTTTCCACCGTCAAAAGCGACTACACCGACTTCATCTTCACCGCGGAATTGAAGTGGGAAATTCAGGGCAATAGCGGCTTCATGTTCCGCGGCCAGCAAAAGCCCGGCAAAAAGGGCGTCACCGTGTTCGGCCCTCAGGTCGAAATGGAAGGTTTCGCGAAGGGTCGGAACTGGTCCGGCGGCATCTACGAGCAGGGCGCGGGCGGCTGGGCCTATCCACTTTGGCTTGAATCCCACCAGGACGCGCGCGGCGCGCTGAAAAAAGACGACTGGAACCGCGTTACCGTTGTGGCTCAGGGCGACACCTATAAAACATGGATCAACGGCGTTCCCGCGGCCCATATGAACGATGGAAAATACAAGCAAGGCTTCTTCAGCCTGCAGGTGCATTCCGGCAACGCAGGAAAAATCCACTTTCGAAACATCAAAGTTAAGGAGCTCAAATGAAAAAAATCACGTGCGCGCTACTTCTAGCGGCGTTGGCCGGCTGTTCGAACCTTCAGGCCAAAAACGATGGTTGGGTCGATCTGTTCGACGGGAAAACCGTCGAAGGCTGGACCAACCCCTACGCCCGTGGCGAAATCACCGTGGTGGACGGTGAAATCCATCTGAAAGCCGATAAAAAGTTCTTCCTCTGCACGGAAAAAAAATATGCCGACTTCATTCTGGAAGTGGAGTTGAAGATGCCCGAAGGCAAGGCCAACTCCGGCGTCATGTTCCGCTGCCATGTCGAGCCGAACAAAGTCTACGGCTATCAGGCGGAGTGCGACACCTCCGCCCGCGCTTGGTCGGGCGGACTTTTCGACGAGGCGCGGCGCGGCTGGCTGAATCCGCTCAAGCCAAACGATTCCGCTTCAGGCAACGCGTTCCGCGAAAAAACCAAAGGTTCGTTCAAGCGCCACGACTGGAATAAATACAGAATCAAAGCCGAAGGCGACCGCCTTCAAATCTGGGTGAACGACGTGCTCTGCACGGACTATATCGACGACATGGACGCCGAAGGTTATATCGGCATTCAGCACCACGGCGAAGACGGTCAGATCTACAAGTTCCGTAACATCCGCGTCATGGAACTGTAGGAATATTGGCTAGGCGATCATGAACTATTCAACGACGCTCATGCTTTTGCTCGCGGCGTTTTCCGTTCAGGCCGTCGTGAAAGCGCCCGTGCCCGTCTGGAACAATGTCGCCACCGCCACGCGGGAAGTCGAAGGGTTCCAAATGGTTGGGGAATTCCTTTCAAACTCCGGCGGCACGGCCATCCAGGCCAATCTGCTAAATGACGGCGACTTCCTCGTCGCGACCTATCAAGGCGGTTTGCCGGGCGACGGATGGGATCAAACCGCCATCCTATCCGAAAAGCTGAAGTCCGCCGCGCTCGCGGCGTTGCTCAAAGGCCACACCAAAACCGAACGGCAAAGCCCAACGTTGGGGAAGCCCGCGCCGGCCAACGCGATTTTGGCGTTCCCCGCGGACTTCACGAAGGTGAAAGACGGGCTCTTGCTCGCCGGCGGAAAAACCACCAAAGATCTCGGTTCGTTCCACATGCACCTCGAGTTCATGCAACCCTTCAAGCCGGGCCGCAACCCCTCCAATCAGGACCGAGGAAACAGCGGAATCTACATCTTCAACAACTACGAGATCCAGATCATCGACAGCTTCGCGCTCGATCTCGACGCAAAAAACAACGCCATCGAACTGGAGTCGATCAACAAACAGTGGTGCGGCGCGTTGTATAAAAAGAAAACACCCGACATCCACATGGCCTACCCGCCGTTGCGCTGGCAGACCTACGACATCGACTTCACCGCGCCGGTCATGGACGGCGACGAAAAAATCGAAAACGCGCGGATCACGCTTCGTCACAACGGCGTCCTGATCCACGACGACGTCGAGTTGGAAACCGGAACCGGCAACGGCGCGAAGAAGAAGCAACTCGCGAAAGGCCCGATCTATTTTCAGAACCACGGCAACCCCGTCGTCTTCCGCAACGTCTGGGCCACGGAACTGAAATAGCGTGTTGCGCGGCGCGGCTTAAGCTTCTACGCTTCGCGGCATGTTCATTCTCAACAGCATAGCCCCGATTTTTCTGCTGATCGCGCTCGGCAAGGTTTTGCGGAAAACCGAATTCCTGCCGGAGGTTTTTTTCAAAAGCCTCAACCGGTTCGTTTTCTGGCTGTCGCTGCCCGCCATGCTGATCAGCAACATCAGCCGCGCGTCGTTGGATTTCCCCACGATCTCCCGGATTCTTCTGATTTTCACGATCGGCACGCTGTTGAGTCTGGCGTTCGCGTGGGGCGTGTCGCTGATCCTAAAACTGCCTTCCGCGACCACCGGCGCCTTTATTCAGGGCTCGTTTCGCGGCAATGGCGCGTTCGTCGGTTTGCCGGTCATTATTTACACGCTCTCCGGCATCGACGCCGACGCCGAAACGCTGGGCACCGTCGTCCTCGCGCCCGTGGTGGTGTTCTTCAACATTCTCGGCGTCAGCGTTTTGCTTCATTACGGAAAAGAAAAACAGAGCGTCGGGAAATCCGTAAGCACCTTCGTGCTGCAAATGGTGAAAAATCCCTTGCTGATGTCGTGCGTCATCGGCATCGCGTTGAACCTGATCGGCGTTCAGTTGCCCCTCTTCCTGAACCGCTCGCTCGAAGCGCTGGGCAAAGCGTCGTTGCCGCTGATTCTCATGAGCATCGGGGCCAGTTTGCAAGTGGATCGGATCAAAGGCGCGGCCCCTCCGTCCCTGATCGCGTCGCTGATCAAAGTCGTCATCACGCCCGCCATCGGGTTTCTCATCGCGGGATTGTTCGATCTCACCGTCACTGAAAAAATGATCGCCATACTCTATCTGGCCTGCCCGACCGCCGGCATGTCCTATATCATGGCCGAGGTGATGGGCAACGACGCCACGCTCGCGGGCCGCATCGTCGCGCTCAGCACCCTGCTCTCCGCCATCACCCTACCCTTCGTCATCGCCTTTGGACTCTGACATGATCTCATTCAACGACATAACGCTACAGGCGAGCCAACAGACCTTGTTGGAAAACGCGAACCTACGCGTCGAACCCGGCGACAAAGTCGTGATCCGCGGCGCGTCGGGCTGCGGCAAAAGCTCGTTGCTGAAAGCCGTGGTCGGCGCGTTTCCCATCGCCGCGGGAACCGTCGCGGTCGACGACTTGGAGCTGTCCGCGGCCAACGTCGGAGCGATCCGCGCTCGGCTGGCCTTCATCGGGCAGGAACCAACGCTCGGCGCCGACTCCGTCCGCGAGGCGCTGCTGCTGCCCTTCCAGTTCAAGGCGCACAAAAACAACCCGCCCTCCGAAGACCGAATCAGCGCGACGCTGGAACGCCTGAAGCTGCCGCGAAATATTCTGACCCAACCCGCCAAACGGATTTCCGGCGGCGAAAAACAGCGCGTCGCGCTCGCCCGCGCGTTGCTACTCGACAAAACCATCTTCCTCGCGGACGAAGTCACCTCCGCGCTCGATCCGGAAAGCCGCGACGCGGTCATGGATGAACTGTTCGCCGAGGAGATCACCCTGCTGTCCGTCTCGCACGACGCCGCGTGGGTCGGCCGCTGCGACCGTACGATCGAGATCCTTGACCGGAACCTGACGGAGGAAAGCCGATGACCAACGATCTCTCCATCGCCGCGACGTTGTCGATGTTCGCCTTGCTGCTGATTCCGATCGGCGTGTTCGTTTGGCTCAAACTCGGCGTGGCCAAAGAAACCATTCTTTCAGCCATCCGCATGGCGGTTCAGCTGGTGCTCGTCGGGCTCTACCTGAAATACATCTTCCAGCTCAACCATCCGCTGGTGAACGTCCTGTGGGTCGCGGTGATGATGGTCGCGGCCAATTTCAGCGTGCTCGGCAAGTCGGGGTTGAAGCGCAAGGTTTTTTTCTGGCGGTCGCTCACGGGCATCGCGGTCAGCACGGGGATCGTCAGCGGCTGGTTCATTCTCGTCGCGATCCGGCCGGACCCGTTTTACGACGCGCGCTACCTGATTCCCATCACCGGCATGATTCTTGGCAACTGCCAGCGCAGCAACGTGCTCAGCCTCGAGCGGTTCTATAGCGGCATCCGCAACAACGAGGCGGAATTCACGACCTACCTCATGCTCGGTGCCACGCTCGGCGAGGCCGTGCGGCCCTATCTGCGCGCGGCCCTCAAAGCCTGCGTCAATCCATCCATCGCGACCATGGCCACCATGGGCCTCGTGTCGCTGCCCGGCATGATGACCGGCCAGATTCTCGGCGGCGCCATGCCGCTCGAGGCCATCAAATACCAGATCGGCATCATGATCTGCATTTTCACCGCGATGGTTATCGCGTCGCTCCTCAACATTCTGCTCAGCCTGCGCGTCGCCTTCGACGACCATCAGCGCCTGCGGCCGGACGTTTTTCAATAATCGCGAAAAGCGCGCAACAAAACGCGGCAGTCGGCGTTATTCGAAAACAGGAGATTCTCATGAAAAAAAACATTCCTCAAATCGCGGCGGGCATCGCCGCGCTCATCGCCCTGATCAGCGTCGTTTCCGCGGCGTCGCTATCCAGTAAAAACAAAGCGGCCAAGGCCGAAATCCTCGCGTTGGAGCAACAGATCGCCAGCATGGAAGCCTACACGCCCGCGCCCGACAAAGAGCCCGAAATCATCTACCTCACCCAAGACGGCGACACCAACGAAATCACCGCGCTGAAAACCCAACTCGCGACGACGGAAGCGCGGCTCGAAGCCGTTCGCGGCGGCACCAACCGCCCGCCGCGCCAGCGCGAATCCTTCGAGGACCGCATGGCGACCATGAAAGCGGAGGATCCGGAAGGCTACGCCGAGATGATCCAGCAAAGGCGGGAACGCCAGAGCCAGATGCGCTACAGCCTGGCCGAACGCACCGCGACCTTCATGGATCTCGACACCTCCACCATGAACGAGGAGGAACTCGCGAACCACGAAGCGCTCGTCGCGAAAATGGCGCGCGTGTGGGAACTGACCGACCAGATGCAGGATCCCGAAGCCGCGCCCGACCGCGAGACGATGCGCGAAATGTTCACCGAACTGCGCGACGTCCGCCCCATGATGGAAACCGAGCGCAACGTCATGTTCAAACAACTCGGCGGCGACCTGGGCTACCAAGGCGAGGACGCCGAAGCGTTCGCCACGCACGTCGAACAGATCATCGAGGCCACCTCGACCCGAATACCCAACATGGGCGGCCGCGGCGGGGGCGGCCGTGGTGGCGACCGCGGGGGCGGCGGCGGAGGGCGCTGATGGATCTCCCCTTGTTCGGAACGACCGATGGATTCAGGGTTTGCATTCCTCGCGAGCCCAAGTAAAATCCGCCGCTCATTTTCAAACAAAGGAATCATCATGTCCAAAACGTACAACATCACGCTGCTCCCCGGCGACGGCATCGGCCCCGAAGTGATCGCCGAGTCGGTTAAAGTCCTCGACGCCGCGGCCGAAAAATCCGGCTTCGCGCTCGAATACACCACCTGCAACGCGGGCGGCGCGGCCATCGACGCGCACAACGACCCGATGCCCGACTCCGTCGTCGAAACCTGCAAAGCGTCCGACGCGGTCCTGCTCGGCGCGGTCGGCGGCCCGAAATGGGACGCGCTCACCGGCGCCATGCGCCCGGAAAGCGGCCTGCTGAAAATCCGCAAGGAACTCGGCGCGTTCGCCAACCTGCGTCCGGTAACGGTTCCCGAATCGCTCGCGGCCAACTCCCCTCTGCGCCCCGAAGCCGTCGCGGGCCTCGACCTCTTCACCGTCCGCGAACTGACCGGCGGCATCTACTTCGGCGAACCCCGTGGAACCGAAGGCGAAGGCGACGACAAGAAATCATGGAACACCATGGTCTACTCCGTCGGCGAGATCAAACGCGTCGCCCGCGTCGCGTTCGAATGGGCCCGCAAGCGCCGCAACAAAGTCACCAGCGTCGACAAAGCCAACGTGCTGGACGTTTCCCGCCTCTGGCGCGACACGGTCATCGAGCTGCATCAGGCGGAGTATGCCGACGTCGAGCTCGACCACCTCTACATCGACAACGCCGCCATGCAGATGGTCATCAACCCGCGCCAGTTCGACGTGATCGTGACCGGCAACATCTTCGGCGATATCCTGTCCGACGCGTCCGCGACGCTCGGCGGCTCGCTGGGCCTGCTGCCCTCCGCGTCCGTTGGCGGATCGGTCGGTATTTTCGAACCGGTTCACGGCTCCGCGCCGGACATCGCCGGACAGGGCAAAGCGAATCCGTTCGCGATGATCCTCTCCGCGGCGATGATGCTCGACACCCTTGGCGAAGACGCGGCGGCCAACGCGATCCGCGCCGGCGTTGAGCAGGTGCTGGATCAAGGCTACCGTTCCGGCGATCTGTGGCGCGAAGGCGACACGCTCGCCTCCACCACCGAGCTTGGCGATCTGGTGAAAGCCGCGACCCTCGCCGCGTTGTAAAGCCGGTTGGGTCCAAACAAAGAAAGGCGTCCAATCGGGCGCCTTTTTTATGTCGCGGCGCGGTTCGCAGGG
>JARFRL010000018.1 GCA_029287275.1 Pontiella desulfatans | reverse complement strand
GACTGACCAACGTCATTTTCACCGCGTCGCCGACGATCTCGGCGGCCCAGATCTTTTTATCGAAGCCGACGATTCCGCCATGCAGCGCGTTCGGGCCGTTGTTGACCGCGAGCGCGTAGTCCACGCCGTCGAGCGCGAACGCGCCCTTCGCGATCCGGTTGGCGTATCGACCGCAAACCGCGCCGAAATACGGATTCGCGGCGCTCTCGTAGCAGCCGACGTCGTCGAAGCCGAAAACCAGATCCGCGCCGTTTCCGGCGCGGTCCGGCGCTTCGACCGAAACGATCGTCGCGCCATGATTGATGACCTTGACCTTCACGCCGTTTCCATTATCCAACGTGAACGCGGCGACCTCCTCGCCACCTTTCGTGACTCCAAAACACTCTTTAACAATCCTCATCGGCTTCCCCCAACGGTGGAATTTAGTATAAATTTTTGGTCGAATTTTTGTTAGTGAATCAAATACCCGTCAAACAAATCAACGCCCTGTAACGCCCTGTAACGCCCTGTAACGAGTCAAACAAATTTCTAAGCCCACCATGGAACATAGCGCTTGGCTTTATTGCCCGCGTCTGGATCGAAGAGCCTGATCAGTTCGCTTACGCAGGTTTCACGAATGATTCGGCTAACCATCGCGCTGTTTTTCGCTTCAATACCGAAACGTTCTCTTAAGGAGGTGTTGTTCATTTCCTCTCTATTCACGAATTTCAGACAACAGTGGAGATAGCAGGCCCTAACGCGATCTTCTTTATTCATTTCAGCAAAGGCGCGATGAGCGAACAATATCGCGCGCGTATGATCATCCGTTCGTTCGAACACCGGCGCGGGCAATTGATAGAGCTCCGTTTGAAAAACGACCTTATCAACGCCACTTCCGCGCTCCTCGCAAATCCCGATTCGCCGCAAAAACGAAGCCATCACCTCGTTGCGGCTTCGCGGCGGCGCGTCCAGAAAGCGGCCGGTTTCGACCAAAGGAGCGCCTGGATTCGTTATTTCAATTCGATTCGCGAAAATCTCGATCATGGGACTGGTCCCAGAAAAAGAAAAGTCTTGGTGAATGACGGCGTTGGCCACGAGTTCCCGGATGGCAAGTTCAGGATACATGGGGAGTGATTTTCGGAGGGCGCGGCCGATGACTTCGTTTTCTGGCAATAAAGTCGTGATGGTCTCGATAAGCCCTTCAAATCCCGCCGCGTATCCTTTTGTTCCTTCGATCTCGCGAATGGTCTCAACTCGGTTGTTGTTTCGATAGAGAATCAAACGAACCGATTTGCGGAACAGATGACCGAAGCTTTTTAGTTTCCGCGCGAATAGAATCGCGCCTAGGTTGGTTACGTCCCACTTCCCGGATGGATTCCTTTGGATGAGATCGTCTTCAGCGAGGCGATCGAGAATTAGATCTCGATTTTCGGGCAAAGATTGCTCCGTTAGCTCGAAATACGCCGGGTAGTCTAGTAGCTTCAGCACCTCTTCCGCGTCAATATGTTCCGCGGCGATCAAACGTTCGAATGGAATCAGGTCGAAGACGCGCCAAAGCTCCCGTTCTTTTTCCCTGAAGTCTTTTAACTTTTTCTTATACGAGCCAAGCCGAATGTACTCGATCTGATCAAAAGCCACCGGGGTATGGCTGGCCGCCTGAATTTCAAGAACGACCAAGGGCTGATCATTGAACTCGAATTCGTGGAACGTGAAGTGAATCTTCGGAGCCGTCTTCTGGAGCAGCCAGCTTTCCAGTTCTTGCTGTTTGTGCTTCGCCGTGGATGGATGGAAGCGTGTTCCAACCACCCGGTGCGAATCGTTTTCGACGCCCCAGACCATATATCCGCGTTGCTTGCCCAACAACGCCGAGGAGTTCGCGATCGCGGATATATATGCACCGATTTCTTCTGGATTGGCGTTGTTCCTCTTGAACTCCACCCACTCCGTTTCCTTCGGGAGCTTTAATAGCTCCCGAAGGAGGCCCTGCAAGTATTCAGGTGTGCGTTCAATCGGCATTATCGAAGAAATAGGATGATGGCTGAGGTCGCTTTTGTCTAGTTCTCGATACTGGTGAACAGCACCTTGCCGTTGTCGTCGTTGGTGATGGTGAACTCCTCGACGTGGAAGTGGCCGTCGGACACGAAGGTGAGGTGCCCGTGGAACTCCTTCTCCATGTCGATCAGCGCCTGTTCGTCCTCGTTGCGCAAGCGGTTGAGCACCTGCGGATTGACGGTGACGCGCATGGAGTGCGTGCCGTTGCGGTCCTTGCGCATGCTCTCGCTGACGCGGCGCTGGATCTCGACGCTCATGGAGAGCGACGATTTAACGCGGCCGCGGCCCGAGCAGTAGTCGCAGTCGGTGTAGCCCGAGGTGAAGATGCTTTCCTCGACGCGCTGGCGCGTCATTTCCAGCAGTCCGAGCTGCGAGATCTGCAGCACGTTGGTGCGGGCGCGATCTTTTTTCAGCGCTTCCTTGAGGCAGCGGTAGACCGCGTTTTGGTCGCGCTTGGCCTTCATGTCGATGAAGTCGACGATCACCAGGCCGCCGACGTTGCGCAGGCGCAGCTGACGGGCGACTTCCTCCGCGGACTCGAGGTTCACCTGCAGGATCGACTCGTCTTGCGACTTGCTGCCTTTATGCCGGCCGGTGTTGACGTCGATCGCGATCAGGGCCTCGGTTTCGTCGAAGATCAAATACGCGCCGGACTTCATCCAGACCTTGCGGCGGTAGGCGGACTCGATCTGTTTCTCGACGTCGAAATAGTCGAAGATGGGCTCTTCGCCGCCGTACATCTGGACCCAGTTGCGCGAGCGCCGCGAGAACTTGGCGATGATCTGGCGGGTGTTCTCGAACATGTCGCGGTTGTCGATGTAGATGCGGTCGATGTCTTCGGTGAGGTAGTCGCGCACCACGCGCTCGGCGAGCTTCGGCTCGGAGTAGAGCACGCACGGGGCGGGGGTGTTCTCGATGCCGCTTTCGATGTCGTTATAGATTTCGAACAGCGTGCGCGCGTCGCGGGCGAAGGAAACCTTGCGCGTGCCCGAGCCCGCCGTGCGGACGATTAGGCCGATGTTTTCCGGAACCGGCAGGCGCGACAGGATCTTCTTCAGACGGTTGCGTTCCTTCACGTCGTCGATCTTGCGCGAGATGCCTTTGAGGTGCGTGCCGGGCATCATCACCAGATACCGCCCCGGAATGCTGAGGTTGGCGGTCACGCGCGGCCCTTTGGTGCCGATCGCGTCTTTGGTGACCTGCACGATGATCTCGGAGCCGATCGGGAAGATCTTCTGCATCTCGTTGGGTTTGTATTTTTTGCGCCGCCGCGTCGAGCTTTTGGCGCGGACGCCTTCCTCGCGTTCGAGGCGCGCCGCGTCTTCCGGGATCATGTCCCAGTAGTGAATGAACGCGTTCTTCTTCAGGCCGATATCCACGAAGGCGGCCTGCAGGCCGTCCTCCAGATTCTGGATTTTGCCTTTGAAAATGCTGCCGACGATGCGGTTGTCTTCCTGGCGTTCAATGTGGAAATTATCCAATTTGCCATCCTCCAAAATCGCGACGCGCGTCTCGAGCGTCTCGATGTTGATGATGATCTCTTTCTTTTCCCGCTTAGCGCCCCCGAGGGCTTTGATCTTTTTAAGCATGGTACTCTCTCCTTATCTAATTCTTCGACGCTGGTACACGCTTTGCACCAGCCCGAGCGCGATCATGGTGGAAACCATGAAGGACCCGCCGTAGCTCATCAGTGGCAACGGCAAGCCCGTGATCGGCAGCACGCCGATCGTCATCGCGATGTTCACGAACACATGGCAGAACAACATGACGCCGATACCCAGCGCCATGAGCCGCCCAAACTCATCGCGGGATCGCAACGATACCCGCATGCATCTTACTAACAAAACGGAGTAGAGCGCGATGATCAGCGCTCCACCCAGAAATCCTGTCTCCTCCGCGATCACGCAGAAGATGAAATCGGTGGGGGCCACGGTCCGGGGCAGGAAGCCCAGGATGTTTTGCGTCCCCTGTAAATAGCCCTTGCCGCTCAGCCCGCCGGAGCCCACCGCGATCTGCGACTGCAGCTTGTTCCAGCCCTGGTCGCCCTCGTCGTGGCCATCGGTCAGGAATACTTTAACACGACTTTTTTGATAATCCTCGAGGAACGGCATTTTCGGCAACACGATCGCCGGCCGTTCGGCTTTCGGCAGCGCCGCGATCGCCGGGGTCGTCTCGAACTTGATCCAAACCATCGCCCCCGCGGCCATCAGCACGACGGCCGCGACGCCGATCAGCAGCAACTTCCGCTGCACGCCCGCGTAGAGCATGATCGCCAAGGTGATCGGCGCGAGCGTGAGCGAGGTGCTCAGGTCCGGTTCCGCCGCGATCAGCAGGAAGGGCAGGCCCGCGATCGCCGCGCACCCGAAAAAGGTTTTCCACTCGTCCATGTCGCGGTCCGGCGCGCCGAGAAAGGCCGCCAACCCGATCGCCACCGCGATCTTGCCCAGCTCCGAGGGTTGCAGCGTGAAGCCCGGCAGCGGAATCCAGCGGTGCGATCCGTTCACTTTCGGGAACAGGAACACCACGAGCAGCATCAAAACCACCCCGCCGTAAATCCACCACGAAAGGCGCGCCACGTTGGAATAGTCGAAATACACGATCACCGCGTAGGCGCCCAAGCCCATACCCGCGAAAATCAGCTGCTTCATCCAGTTCGAGCCCACCATGTCCTCGGATTTGAACTGCGCGCTGTAGATGAACGCCGCGCTCATCGCGATCAGCAGCGCGATCGCGCTGAACATGACCCAGTCCATTCGTTTGAGTTGGATGCCGTTCATCAGGATTCCTCCTTTCGGAGCGTTCCATCGTATTCGAAAAGTTTGGCGTAGAGCTCGTTCAGGCGCGGGCCGATGGTGTTGCCGCCGGAGACGCCGTCCTCGACGACCATCGCGACCGCGTAGCGCGGAAAGTCGAACGGCGCGAAGGAGATCATCCAGGTGTGCACGCTGCCGACCACCTCGCCATCGACGATTTTCTTGTACTGGGCCGAGCCGGTTTTTCCCGCGACGCGAATCTCGTCGAGCCGCGCCTTTTTGGCGGTGCCTTCGGAATCGTTCACCACGTCGAACATGCCGCCGCGGACCACTTCGAGCGCCTCGACCGGAACGTCGATCTGGCGGATCGCCCAGGTGGGGTTGACCTGATAGGCCTCGTCCGGCGAGTCGCGCCATTTTTTCACGAGCCGCGGCCGATAGAGTCGGCCGCCGTTCGCGATCGTCGCCGCGACCATCGCCATCTGCAGCGGGCTCGCGAGAATCGCGCCTTGCCCGATGGACATGTTGCACGCGTCGATGGTGTTGATGGCTTTCTCGGGCAGATTTCCGTATTTCGCGTCCTTTTGCTCCGGCGGCATTTCGAGCTCGGGAAAGAGGCCCGCGTATTGCCCGATGCCGAATTCCCGGGCCATGGCGCGGATGGCTTCGTAGCCGATTTCCTGGGCCATTTCGAACATGAAGACGTTGCAGGAATACATCAGCGCCTGCCGCGCGTTCACCTCGCCGTGCTCGCCGTAGCGCGAGTGGATCCAGCATTTCATGCGGCGTTTTCCGACGGTGTACGGGCTTCGGCAGTCGTGCAGCGTGTTGGTGTATTCGATGTCGCCGCGCAGCGCCGCGAGCACGCCGATCGGCTTGAAGGTCGAGCCCGGCGGATATTGCCCGAAGACGGCGCGGTGGTAGGTGCGCGCCACGGGATCCTTCATCAGATTCTGGCGATAACGCGCCGAGCGCATGTAGGCGTTCGGGTTGAACGAGGGCGCGCTGACCAGCGCGAGCACGTCGCCGTTGTTGGGGTCGAGCACCACGCAGGCGCCTTTCACCGGCACGCTGGGGTCTTCGCCGTCGTGCCGCGTGGTCAGCGCTTCCAGCGCGAAGCGCTGGATGTTCTGATCGATCGACAACTGAAGGTCGCCGCCCGGCTTCGGCGGTTGCGTCTGGAGATCGCGGTGGTGGAAGCCGGAGACGTCGATTTGCACCAACTGATAGCCGGGCTCGCCTTCGAGCAGCTCGTTGTAGGTGCTTTCAAGGCCCTTGCGGCCCTTGATGCCGCGCAGGTCGAAATGGACGCGTTCGCCTTCCTCCTCGCGGATCGCGTCGGCCTCGAGGGTGAAGCCGATCAGATGCGCGTTGGTGACGCCGCCGGGATAGGTGCGCGCCGGTTGGTAATAGATGTCCGTGCCCCGCAGGGTCGAGCAGGTGTCGGCCCATTTCGCCATGGTGACTTGGTCGATGTCTTTCCAGGCGAGGAAGGGCAGGGCGCGGCGGGCGAAGATATGATCGCGGATGGCTTGATAGGTCACTTTCTCGCGCGGGAGTCCGGTGCGTTCGGCGATTTCGTAGACGAGTTCCAGCGTGTTGGCCGCGGTGGTGGTGCCGCGGTCGAGCAGTTCCGCGGTGGCGATGACGATCCGATCCTCGCTCAGCGGATCATGCGTCGCGAGGCCCGGGGTGGCGCGGTCCTCGCTCCAACTTCCGAACACGTGCTGCCAGCGCCCCAGTTTCGCGTCGTCGAGGTGCTTCCAAGCCACGAGCGGCTCGTTGGGCGTGAAGATGAAATGCTGTTTGACGTCGCGGTAGGAGACGTCTGGCGGAACGCCGATCGCCTGCCAGACTTTATGAATCAGCTCGAGCGTGTTCGCGATGGCCGAGCGCGGCGCGCGCAGCTCCTCGGTGAAGATCGCGACGCTGTAGTTCGGGACGCTGTCGGCGAGGACCTCGCCGTTGGCGTCGTAAATCTTGCCGCGCACCGCGGGCAGGCGCACGCGCCTCACGCTTTGGTTTTGGAACACCGCGTCGAAGTCGCTCTTGCCGCGCGCCTGCAGCTGCCAGAGCTTGGAAACCAGCAGCCCCATCCCGAGCAGCATCAGGCCAAGCGTGATCCAGATCGCCAGCGGGCTGGCCTCGCGCTTTTGTCGGACTTTTACTGCCATCCGTACGCCCTCCGTTCGGGGATCATCGCTTCAAGTCCGATGATCGCGCGGGAGACGATCGGCAACGTGGCCGTGCCGAGCAGCGCGGAGCCCGACAGCCGCGTCAGCGCCAGGCCCATGTGGAACGGACGCTGGCCGGAAACGGTGTAGATCAGCAACGTGACGAAACAGCAGAACAGGCCGATCGCGGCGCCGAAAACCAGCTGCGAAACGAGCCCGTCGGAAAAGACCTCCGTACGGATCCGGTTGGCCAGAACGCCGATGATCGGAAACGCCAGCAGCGCGGGGCCGAAGGTGCCCATTTCCAACCCGTCATACATGATGGCCGCGGCGCAGACGGCCAGCCACATGTCGCGGTTGTCGCGGCGCAGCGCGTAGTGCAGCGCGAGCGCGGCGAGGATCGGCGGTTTCATTCCGCCGAAGATCGGCCACGGCGGAATCAGCTGCTGCAGCAACGCGCCGAGACCGATGATGAGCACCATGAGAACGCGGCGTCTCATCGCTTACCTCCGCGGCGGGAAAGCATGTTTGATTGTGGATTGTTGATTTCCGATTCGTGGAACTCAAGCGGCGTTGGCCTTTCACGAAAGAGGACCGTCGGAGACCCGAAATTAAAAATTCGAGATTCAAAATTCGAAAAGGTCATTCCGCCTCCTTCGCGTCGGAAACGACGAAAACGTAGTCGAGCAGACCCACCGTGGCGCGCGGAATGATCTCCGCGTATTGGAACAGCCCCGAATCGTCCTGATAGACGTTTTCCACGTAGCCGATGTGCACGCCGGGGGGAAACTCGCCGCCCGCGCTCGAAAGGCCGGACGTGACGACTTCGTCGCCCACTTTGATCTCGACGTCTTTGTTGATGAATTCCATGCGGGCTTTCGGGTGGCCTTTCAGGGTGTTGCCCGCGCCGCGCACGAGGCCGAACACGTTGGCGCGCGAAACGCGGGCCGAAACGCGGCAGGCGGGATCGGAGAGCAACAGCACCTCGCTGGTCAAGGGCGTGACTTCCGTGGTCCGGCCAACGAGCCCGTCGGGGCTGATCACGGCGCGGTTGGCGCGGACGCCGGCGCGCAGGCCTTTGCCGATGCGAACGGTGTTCCACCAGCCGGAGATGTCGCGGCTGACGACGTCGCAGGGAATCATTTCGTGGGGCGAGGCCTGGCTGAATTTCAGGGCGCGGCGCAGGCGCAGGTTTTCGGACTCCACTTCGCGGAGCCGGTTCAGTTCGGACTGGGCGCGCACGAGTTCGTGCGACAGTTCGCGGTTTTTTTCCACCGCGCCGCCTATGCCGCGTATCGCCGCGGTCGCCTCGGACAAGCGTTGCCAGAGGCCTGATGCCCCTCGCTCCGCCGGCGCCATGACGCCGCGCGCCGCTCCCTTGGCCCTGAGGGTCAACGAAGGAAGCGGAACAAACACCGCGATCAGCACGAGTCCGATCGCCGCGGCGTATAAAAGTTTTTTGTTCCTCAACACGTTCCGTCCCTAAAGCGGGAGGACGCGGCGCGACAGCACGGCGCGGGAAAAATCGGTCGTCAGAGCCTAGCTGTTCGGACCCGCCATTTTACGGAGGAAATTGATTTCGTGCAGGACGATGCCGGTGCCTTCGGCCACGGCGCTCAACGGATCATCCGCCACGTGAACGGGCAGCTGGGTTTTCTCCGAAATGAGCACGTCTAGTCCGCGGAGCAACGCTCCGCCACCGGCCAACACCATGCCACGGTCGACCAAATCGGCCGACAGTTCGGGGAGGCAGCGCTCGAGCGTGACCCGCACGGCCTCGACGATCGCGTTGACTGGTTCCTGCAAGGCCTGGCGTACTTCCTCGGAGCTGATTGTCAGCGTCCGCGGCAGCCCGGCCACCAGGTCGCGGCCTTTCACTTCCATGGTGCTTTCGTCACCGGAAGAGAGGGCGGACCCCATCGTAATCTTAATTTCCTCGGCGGTTCTCTCTCCTATCAACAAATTATATTCCCGCTTTATGTGCTGAATTATCGCCTCATCCATCTCATCGCCACCAACGCGCACGCTCCGGCTGTAAACGATACCGGCGAGGGAGATCACGGCCACTTCGGTCGTGCCGCCCCCGATATCCACGATCATGTTTCCGGCGGGTTCCTGTACAGGCAGCCCCACTCCGATCGCCGCGGCCATTGGTTCTTCAATTAAATATACATCACGCGCTCCAGCGCCCAAAGCAGATTCACGAATGGCGCGTCGTTCTACTTGAGTAGAACCTCAAGGCACACAAACCAGCACTCTTGGACTAGGTCGTAAAAACCATTTACTTTCATGTACCTTATGAATGAAATGCTGCAGCATTTTTTCAGTAACATAAAAATCGGCAATTACTCCGTCTTTTAACGGACGAATCGCAGATATATTGCCCGGTGTGCGGCCTAACATGTGTTTTGCTTCTGATCCTACAGCAACAACTCTGCTC
>JARFRL010000439.1 GCA_029287275.1 Pontiella desulfatans | reverse complement strand
CGAACCGTGTCGATGCCGGCCTTGCGGTGCGTGTCGTTGATTCGCTCCGCGCGGTCGGCCTGTTCCTGTTCGAGCCGCTCGCGGACTTTTCGGCTGGAGGTGTCGACCAGCGTTTTCGCGCCGGTCTCCGCGTCGACCCAGTTGATCAGTCCGATGTCGGGCCATTCGTTCTCGCGGCGGTCGCCGACGACGACGCTGATGAGATCGTGGCGGCGGGCGGTGATTTTCAGCGCCTGCTCGTAGTCGTCGCGGAACAAAAAGTCGGAGATGAGGAAGGTGACGTTCTTTCGGCTGCTGACGTGGTTGAGGTAGTCGAGCGCGGGCACCACGTTCGTTCCCTTGCCGCGGGGTTCGTGCGAGAGCATCTCGCGGACGAGGCGCAACACGTGGCGCGTGCCCTTTTTCGGCGGGATGTATTTCTCGACCTCCTCGGCGAAGAGGATGAGCCCGATGCGGTCGTTGTTGCGGATCGCGGAGAAAGCGAGCACCGCCGCCACTTCCGCGGCGAGGTCCCGCTTCATCTGGGCGCCGCTGCCAAACAGATGCGAGGCGCTGACGTCGACCACGAGCATCACGGTCATCTCGCGTTCCTCGACGAACTTTTTGATGTGCGGCGCGCCGGTGCGCGCCGTGACGTTCCAGTCGATGGCGCGGATGTCGTCGCCGGGCACGTATTCGCGCACCTCGTCGAACTCCATGCCGCGGCCCTTGAAGGTGGAATGGTACTGCCCCGCGAACACGTCGTTCACGGCGTGCTTCGTCGAGATCTGGATTCGCCGAACCTTCTTCAGAAGTTCTTTGTGGTTTAGGTCATTCATCGAATGAAGTCAAAAGTCGGAAAGTCAAAGGTCGGCCGGTCAGGGACTTTCGACCTGCGACTTTTTGACCTGCGACCATTTTAGGGCACCGGAATCTCGCTCAGAATCGTCTCGATGAGGTCCTCGCTGGTCATCTCCTCGGCCTCGGCTTCGTAGGAGACGATGACGCGGTGGCGGAGCACGTCGGGCGCGATGGACTTGACGTCCTGCGGGGTGACGTAGCCGCGGCCCTGCATGAAGGCGTGGGCCCGCGCGCCCATGGTGAGGTTGATCGTCGCGCGCGGCGAGGCGCCGTATTGGAGGTAGTCGCGGAGGTCGAGGTTGTACTTCTCCGGCTCGCGGGTGGCGAACACGATGCTGAGAATGTAGTCCTTGATCTTCTCGTCGATGTAGATCTCGTCGACGACCTCGCGGGCCTTCAGAATCTCGTCGGGGTGCAACACGGCGTTGACGGGGATTTCGGTGTTCGAGTGCGCCATGCGGTCGAGAATGCGGCGCTCCTCCTCGATGGTCGGATAGCCGACCTTGAGCTTGAGCATGAAGCGGTCGACCTGAGCCTCGGGCAGGGGATAGGTGCCTTCCTGCTCGATCGGATTTTCCGTGGCCATCACCAGAAACGGCTTCGGCAGCTTGAACGTCTCGTCGCCGATGGTGACTTGTTTTTCCTGCATGGCCTCGAGCAGGGCGCTCTGCACTTTGGCGGGCGCGCGGTTGATTTCGTCCGCGAGGATGACGTTCGCGAAAACGGGCCCCTTCTTGATGATGAAGTCGCCGTCTTTCTGATTGTAGATCAGGGTTCCGATCAGGTCGGCGGGCAGCAGATCGGGCGTGAACTGGATGCGCTGGAACGAGGTGTCGAGCGCTTGGGCCAGCGTGTTGATCGTCAGGGTCTTGGCGAGTCCGGGCACGCCTTCGAGCAGAACGTGGCCGTTGGCCAGCATGCTGATGATCAAGCGGTCGATCAGGTATTCCTGACCCACGATCACTTTGCCGATTTCCGTTTTAAGGGTGGAGACGAACGCGCTGGTTTCGCGCACCCTTTGATTGATTACTTCAATTCCCGCCATGCAATCACTCCCGTGTTTTTTTTGTTACAGACCCGATCTTCGACCGCGCTTATTAACCCATGTTCAATAATCAGCTATTTTTTTGACGCAACGCCTCGTAGAGGACGACCGCGGCGCAGTTCGACAGATTAAGGGAGCGCACGTTATCGAGTTTGATCGGAATGTTCAAGATCTGGTCGGCGGGTTGCGCGTTGATGATTTCATCGGACAGGCCATACGTCTCGTTGCCGAAGATCAGATAGTCGCCCGCCTCGAATTCCGCGTCGTGAAAGATCCGTTTGCCCGCGGTGCTGAAAAAATATTTCGTTCCCGCGGGGTTCTTCTCCAGAAAGGCGTCGAAGTCCGGATGCACGGAAAGATCGACCGAATTCCAGTAATCCAATCCGGCGCGGCGCACGGCGCGGTCGTCGATGTCGAACCCCAGCGGCTCGACCAGATGCAGCCGCGTTCCGGTCGCGGCGCACAGCCGCGCGACGTTGCCCGTGTTCGGCGGAATCGACGGCGCGACCAGCACGATGTTCATCGGAACCGCCGGCCATTGGAAGTCCATCTCCACCCGCGCCCGATCGGAAAATCTCATCTGTTCGTTTTTCTTCATGGTCCGCGCACTGTAGATAAAGAAAACGCGGGCGAAAAGCCCGCGTTCGCGTTCTTCTGATCAAGACGCCTCTCAGCGTTCGCCGACGGCGCCCTTGGTCATGGCCTCGATGACTTGGTCGAGGCTGAAGCTGGCGGCTTTCTGGCGCGGCGGAAATTCCCGGAAGGTTTTCAGGAAGTTTCCGACATAGGCCTGCGCCGGGACCAGCAGGTAGGCGCGGTCGAGCATCCAGTCGTAGTAGGTGTTGGAGGTGATCGGCGCCATTTCATAGGGGTCGCGCCGCAGATTCAGGATCAGTGGAATACGCAACGGAACGAAGGGTTCCATCCAGACGCGCAGGGTGCCCTCGGTCTGTTGTTCCATGAAAATCATCTTCCAAGCGTTGTAGCGCAACGCGGTCAGGTCGCCGTCGTCGGAGAAATAGAAGACCTCTTTGCGCGGGGAAGCAACGTGGTCCGGATCCTTGAGGTGGTCCATCAGGTTGTAGCCGTCCAGATGCACCTGGTAGTCGCGGCCCAGCGCGGAGGATGTGTAGCCGGTCTTCAGCTCTTCCTTGATGTTCGGCGCGCCCGCGGCCGCGAGGAACGTCGGCAGCCAGTCCATGTGGTGGACGATTCCGTTGGAGACGGTGTCGGGCTTGATGACGCCCGGCCAACGGACCGCGCAGGGCACGCGCCAGCCACCCTCCCAGTTGGTGTTCTTTTCGCCGCGGAACGGCGTGGCGGCGGCGTCGGGCCAGGTGTTGTAGTGCGGGCCGTTGTCGGTGGAATAGTGCACGATGGTGTTGTCCGCGACGCCCAGCTCGTCGAGCAGCGCGAGGAACTTGCCGATATGCATGTCGTGTTCGATCATGCCGCAGGTGTACTCGTCGGCGTTCGGGTTGCTCTTTTTGATGGCGGCCATTTTTTCCGCGCTGACGTGCGTACGGAAATGCATGCGCGTGCCGCTCCACCAGACGAACCACGGTTTGCCCGCGGCGTGCTGTTGGCGGA
>JARFRL010000131.1 GCA_029287275.1 Pontiella desulfatans | reverse complement strand
GCCCTACCCCTCGAGCGCGCTTTTCCAGGCTTCGACGATCATGACCATGGCGAGGGTGTCGAGCTCGCGGTAGCAAAGGAGCGCCTGGCGGATGGCCGCGCGCTCTTCATCGGGGAGATCGGAAAACTGAAGCCGCGCGTAGGCGGTCGTGGCGGCGGCGCCATCGGCCAGAGGGTCCCCCGCGGCAAGCGGAGGGAGCAGCGCGTAGGGGTCTTTTACCCGCCCGTTTTCATCAAACCGGACCCAGGCGTGGTTTTCAAAATTCGCGCTGGCGTAGGTCGGTTTGGAATATTTTTCCTGAAGATAGTCTGAACTGTTCAGCACGGCGGGGAGCACCTTCTTGATGGAATTGCTTCCGCCCATGTCGCGCTGATAATAGCAGTTTTTCACCAGTTCGAGCAGGTCCACCATGGCGCGGCTTCCGGCCGCGCCGTCGGCGCTCCGCCGCGTGATGGATTGAATCCAATCGATGAGTTCCTCCCGGTCGGGTTGGTCGTCCGCGACGGAGAGCTGCTCCGCGATTTGATTGAGCACGGTGTTTTCGTGGGCGGAATAGCGAAAGATGGTTCCGTCGTCGCGCTCCAGCGCGGCCTTCAGCGCGCGGACGAATTCAAAATTCGGGAACGCGCCGACGTCCGTGTTCAGGTATTCATCCGCGTGCTCGACGCGGCCGTCTTCACGCGCCACGTGATGTGAAAACTGAAAGGCGATCGTTTCATAGGGGCGATGGCCTTTATTGAACGGAATGGCGACGGCGGAGGTTTCGAAGTCGATGAAATGCAAGGGGTAGGTCCATTGGGAAAACGCGCGGGCCAATCCGTCGCGGTCGATCCATGGTTCGGCGTCGTTGTTCACCGTTTTCTCCACTTGGAGCCACTGTCGTTTTTGGAGCGGCTTGGAGACATCGAAGTCCAACGGATCGAGATCGCGCAGGAAAAACCGTCCGCTTTTGAGGCACGCCTGCTTTCGGGTGTAGCCGCCGAGCTCCATCACGCTGGGTTCCGCGAAATCCGCGTCGTCGAAGCCCATGGCTTCTTTCCAACAGGTTTTATAGCCGTCCTTCTTTCCGTCCCCTTCGGACGCCCGGAACTCGCATTTCGCGCAGACGCCGCAATCGATTTTCGGCGCGATCCGCGTGTCGGTTTCGTAGGCCTTCGCGAGCGCGTCGACGTAGCCGCCGAAGTCGTAGGCTTTATGCCCGATTCGATATTTATCCGCGCGGATCAGCTTCAGGGCCTGATGCACGTTGACCGTTTTCAGCACGGGCGTTCCCAGCGCTTCCGGCGAGACGTCGCCGACCGTGTGAACGCCGTTTTCCGCGCGTTTGAATTTTTGGTTCAGCCCCTCCACCGAAGCCCGGGCGTTTTTATCGACCAGTATCATCCGCGGGCGGACGACCGCGGCGGGGAAGGCCTTTTTCATTACGTGCTCCTGGAAGGCGACATCCATCAGGTAGGGTTTCCAGGCGGGCGCGACTTTGCCGCTGCGTTTTCCGATTAGCTCGTCCTTGCCTTCATAGGCCCGCGCTTTGACCTCGACGAGGTCGAGCAGCTTTCCCTCTTTGCGCAGGATATCCACGCGGATGAACAGATTTTCGTGCCGAACCGCGGCCCCGAAAATGATGACTTGCTCCAGCCGCAGCAGCTCCAGCGTTTTGGCGACGGCCGCGTCGTCGTCCAAATCTTGGAGTTCGCGACCCTCGGGATGATAGGCCTTGGCCAGTTCGCCCACTTGAAAGCCGCCCTCGGCCAGTTCGTTCAGAAAGGGATCGTTCCGCGATCGGTCGGCGTATTCCTCTTTGCCGGCGTAATCGAGTTTGGTGGGACATTCCACCGCCAGCTTGAAACGGGATGGGGTGAGCGAACGACTTTGGTTCATGAGGCGGGGTCCTTGTTTAAGCGATGGGATCGGAGCAATAGGCGCGGCGTTGGCAGGCGTCGCACTTCGCGCCCATCCAGATTTCGTCGAACTGCTCCATGACGCCGGTAACGATTTCGGCTTCGTCGGAAATGATGCCGGACTCGAAGTTGCGTTTGTTGACGCCTTTGGCGCCCATGCCCGCGCCGGTGAGGTTGGCGCTTCCAAGATAGGCGACGCGGCCGTCGACCACGACGGTTTTCAGATGAACGCGGGGACAAATCTGGCGTTCGAGCCCGTTGATCAGACCGGGATACAAATCGAAGTCCTCGCGGAAATTCGGGCCGGGCTCTTTGGCGTGCAGCAGGCGGATCTCGACGCCGCGGTCGACGAGGTCCGCGAGAACGCCGAGGAACGGACGGAAGCTTCCGTTGCTCGACACGTGCAGGTCTTTGATGTCCGCGGTGGCGATCCACACGAACGCCTCCGCGTCGGGGACGGCCTCCAGCACGACGCGTTCATAAATGGCGCGGTCTTTCAGAAATCGGATCATGGTCAGAGCGCGTGGACGTAGAATTTAAGCGCCTTGCCCTCGGTGAATCCGGGCGGCGGTTCGGAATGGATTCGGATCACCGCACGGAGGTTTTCTCCGGCCGGCGGGCGCGTCACGACGACCTCGTATTCGAAGCCCTCGCGGAGGGTCTTGAGCTCGACCACCACGGCGGGATTGGACGAGACCGCGGCGAGCAGTTTGATCGGCTCGGCGGCCGCGGACACGAGCTTGGCGGTTTTGGTGGGCGCGGCGTTGGTTTCCGCCCACTTCATCATGATGGGCGCGACGGAGTAGGCCTTCGGAATATCGACGCCGATGTTGAGCCGCGCGGTCGCGCCGGCGCTGGTCTGGACGATGACCGCCTTTTTCTGCGCTCCGGTTCGGCCGCGCAGATCGAAGCGGACCTTGAGTTCGCCCGTTTCGCCGGGCGCGTAGGCGCGTTTTTCGAGCGTGGGCGCGAGGCTGCCACTGGTTACTTTTACGTCCTCCAACGCAATGGTTTCGCGGCCGGTGTTTTTGAAGCGGAAGACGGCGTCGGCGTCCAGCTGGACGGCGTGAACCTGGAGGTTGACCTCGGTTTGGTCCCACTCGAGCGCGGCCGTGGCGCTCGTCGCGAGCAGGCAGGTGATGATGAACAACTTCATGGCGGTCACCGTAGTCCAACCTTCGCGCCAACTCACGCTTTTACACGCGCGGGTTGGGCGGAACGATTTCTAGGGCATCAAGGTTTTCAGGTGGAAGCCGACGAGGCAGACGTCGTCGGAGAATTTTCCGGTTTTCGAAAACGCGAGCGCGTCGCCTTCCAGCCCCGAGAAAACATCGGCCAGCGACTCGCCGGCGAGACTGTGGGCGGAGTCGAGCAGCCGTTTTTTTCCGTACGCGTCGTCCATGTTGTTGCGCACGGTGTAGAGGCCGTCGGTGAAGGCGACCACCGAGTCGTCGGCGGAGATGGTCTGCTCGATGGCGACGTAGCCCGCGGCGGGATCGACCCCGAGCGGTGGGCCGGCGCAGGCCGCGCCATCACACAGCCATTGGGCGGCGTAACCGTCGCGGAAATGAATCGGCATGGTATGCCCGGCGCTGGCGAGGCGGATGGCTCCGGTTCGCGCGTCGAGGGTGAAATAGCACGCCGACACGTCAAGCAGCATCCCTTCCTTGCGCAGCAGGGGCGAGAGCATGGCGTTCATGCGGCCCAAGTACGCGGCGGGATCGGCCGCGAGCCCCTGAATTTCCTGCACGACGCCGCGGACGAGCGCCGTGCCGAGCGCGGCGCGTACGCCAACGCCTTGCACGTCGCACAGAAAGATCCCCGCTTCGTGGTCGGAAACGCGCGTGACCGCGCAATAGTCGCCGCTGACTTGGCGGTTGAGGTTGAACCGGTGCAGAAACTCGATGTGCTGATCGGCCGGCGCGGCGCCCGCGGGAAAGGCGGGATAGGACGTGGGCATGAAATTCTTCTGCAGCTTGCCCGCCATTCGGACGTCGTTTTCCATCTCTTCCTTGATGGTGTTGACTTCCTCGGCGTAGAGGCGGACGCGGGTCGCGGCCCGTTTTCGGTCGGTGATGTCGCGGGTGATGCCGAAGAGGCCGATGATTTCGCCGTTGTCGTCGCGAATCGGCATCTTGGTGGTCGACACCCAAGTGACGCGGCCGTCGGGCCAGGTTTCCCGTTCCTCGATGGAGAACAGCGGCTCGCCGGTCTCGATGATGCGCCGCTCGTCGGCGTAGGCGCGCTCGGCGTGATCTTTCGAGAAGGTGTCGAAATCCGTCTTGCCCTTGATTTTCTCCGAGTCCCACCCGTGTTTCACGGCGCAGGCTTGATTGACGAGCACGAAGCGCGATTGAGCGTCTTTGAAATAGATTGAGTCAGACGTGTTCGTCAATAGGTTCTCGAGTAGATACTCCAGATCCGGTGATTTATTCATGGTTCCGTCCCTTTTCCCTCAAGCGCGCGGCACTTGAAGCCGACCATGCAGATGTCGTCGTCGAACTCGCCTTCGAGCGCGAAATGCCGCGCCTCGTTGATCAGCGCGGGGAATAGCTGGGCGAGCTCCAGCTCGCGATGCCGGCCAGCGGCCTCGAGCAGGCGGTTTTCCCCGAACTCGGCGTCGCCGGCGCCGACGACTTCGTAGAGCCCGTCGGTGTACATGACGACCGAGTCGCCCGGGGCGATCCGCTGTTCCAGCGTTTGGTATCCACCGTCCTCGGTGATGGCCAGCGCGGGGCCGCGGGCCGCGGGATCGTCCATCAGCCAGCGCGCGGAGTTTTCCGCCGCTTGAAAATGGATGGGCAAGGGGTGCCCGGCGTTGGCGACTTTGAGCAGGCCGGTCCGGGTGTCGAAGACCATGTAGCACGCGGTCGCGTATAAGAAGATGTCTTCCTGCCGCAGAATGGGAATCAGCAACCGGTTCATGCGGGCGAGAAATCCGCCCGGGTCTTTTTCCATCGCGGCGGTTTCCTCCACCAGCGCGCAGATGAGAGCGGTGACGAGCGCGGCGCGCACGCCGTGGCCCATCACGTCGCACAGGAACACGCCCACCTCGGTCGCGGAGAGCGGGCGGATGGTGCAGAAGTCGCCGCTGACCAGCCCGCTGGCGTGATAGTGATGGAGGAATTCGACGCGGCTTTCGGCCGCGGGCGCGCCCGGCGGAAACGCCGGATAGGAGCTCGGGAAGAACGTTTTCTGCAGCTCGGCGGCCATGCGCACGTCGTCTTCCATATCCTCTTTGATGCGGCGGATCTGCTCGGCGTAGTACGCGGCCTTGAGCTCGGCCTCCTTGTGCTCGGTGATGTCGCGCGAGACGCCGAAGGTTCCGATGATGTCGCCGTCCGCGGCGCGCAGCGGCATTTTCGTGGTGGAGACCCAGGTGATGCGGCCGCTTTCCCACGTCTCTTTCTCCTCGAGACCAATGATGGGCTCGCCGGTGGCGATGATGCGCTGCTCGTCGGCGAAGGCCTGCTGCGCGTGCGCGGAGGCGAACAGGTCGAAGTCGGTTTTTCCAATCACGTCCTGCTCTTTGAGATTGGTCCAGTCGAGGAACGCTTTGTTGACCATCAGGAAGCGGGATTCGCGATCCTTGAAGTAGATGTGATCCGACATGTGCTCCATGAGGTTGCGAAGCAAAAACCCTGTGTCTGTCAGTTGATCGGACATACGCTGTTCTCCCTTATGCTCCCCATTGTTAGCGAAGCGCTCGGCGGCATCAACGCAAAAGGCGCTTAAAACCACTCCCCAACGGCGCTCAATCCGCTACTATTCGAGGCATGGAACAGCGAATCATACAACTTGAAACCCTTTTGGCGCTTCAGGACGACACCATCCAGCACCTCAACCAAGAAATATTTCGGCAACAACGCGACATCGGCAGGCTGCGAAACGAACTCGAAGAGCTCAAACGCAAGATCGCGGAACGAGGCGAGCCGGAGCGGATCGCCGGCGCCGAGCGACCCCCGCATTATTAATATAGTTTGATTATGGGCTAGCCTAAGCCCCCTGATCTGATAAAAACCCGCGCTGATGAACCCAATCGAGGCTTTATGTTAAAAAAACAGACCAAAATAATCTGCACCATCGCCCACAACCGTTGCGAACGCGACTTCATTCAAAAACTCTACGACGCGGGCATGAACGTCGCCCGGATCAACACCGCCCACGTTTCCCTCGCGGAAGCCGACATGATGCTCCAGAACATCCGCGCCGTCTCCGAGGGCATCGGCTTGCTGATCGATACCAAAGGCCCGGAAGTCCGCACCTGCGAAATGGAGGACGCCATCGAGCTCGCGGCCGGCGACACGGTCGTCATTGGCGACAAAACCACGCCGACCGGCGGCTTCATGGTCAACTACGAGGACTTCTGCTCGGAGGTCCCTCAAGGCGCCGCGATCCTCATCGACGACGGCGAAACCCAGCTGACCGTGGTCGAGAAGAAGGACGGATTGCTGCTGTGCCGCGCCGAAAACAGCGGCGTCATCAAAAACAGGAAGAGCCTCAACGTTCCGCAAGTCGAGCTCGACCTCCCCGCGCTCACCGAGAAAGACGCCCAGTTCATCGACTGGGCCACCCACTCCGACATCGAGTTCATCGCGCACTCCTTCGTGCGCAACCGCGACGACGTCATGGCGATTCAAAGCATCCTCAACATGCGCAAAAGCCCGATCAAGATCATCGCGAAAATCGAGAACCGCGAGGGCGTCGACAACCTCGAGTCCATTCTCGACGTCGCGCACGGCGCGATGGTCGCCCGCGGCGACCTCGGCATCGAAATCCCCGCCGAGGAAGTTCCGATCATTCAAAAACTGATCATCAAAACCTGCGTCCGCCGCGTTAAACCCGTCATCACCGCCACGCAGATGCTGCACTCGATGATCGACAACCCGCGCGCCACCCGGGCCGAGGTGTCCGACGTCGCCAACGCCATCTACGATGGAACCGACGCGGTCATGCTCTCCGGCGAGACCGCCTACGGGAAATATCCCATCGAGGCCGTCACCACCATGGCCGACATCGCGCGAAGCGTCGAGGCGCAGGAGGCCCCGCTCAGCTTCACGTTGCCCGTCCTGCATCAGTCGGAAGAGCTGATGCCGCGCAACCATCTCGCCAAATCCGCCGTCGCGATGGCCGCGGCCATTCCCGCGAAGGCGATCATCACCAGCACCAAGTCCGGCGACACCGCGCAGATCTGCGCGTCGTACCGCGGCAAAACCCCGATCTACGCGCTGTCCGCCAGCATGCGGACCGTTCGCGAGCTTTCACTGAGCTACGGCGTCTACGCCCAGCGCATCGACATCCCGCCCACCACCGACGCGCTGGTGAAGGCCGCGATGAAACGGCTGGTGGATGAAAAGATGATCGCGATGGAAGACCTGGTGGTGTTCATCGGCGGCGGGCATATCTATTCGGCTCACACCAACTTCCTTCAGGTGGACACGCCCGCGACCCTGCTGAAATGATCAAACGCTTCATCGCCTTCTACGGGCCCCACAAGCCGCTCTTCGCGCTGGACCTGTCGATGGCGTTCGTGCGGGCGCTCTGCGCGATCCTGATCCCGCTGACCACCCGCCACCTGTTTAACCTGGCCAACGCGCCCGTGGTCGAGATCGCGGGGACCATCGCGCTGTTGATCGCGTTGGTGGTCGTGCTGGCCTTCTCCGCGTTCAACAACATCAAATGGGGCCACGTGCTCGGAACGCGCATCGAGACCGATATGCGCGGCGTCCTGTTCCGCCATCTACAGAAGCTGTCGTTCAGCTATTTCGACAAGACGAAAACCGGCCACATCATGTCGCGGCTCAGCAACGACCTCTTCACCATCTCCGAGGTCGCGCACCACGTTCCGGAAGACCTCTTCCTCGCGGCCGTCACCATCACCGGCGCGTTCGGCTGCATGTTCTGGATGAACCCGACGCTCGCGGCGATCGCGCTGATCCCGCTCCCGATCATGGTGCTCTGCGGCGTCCTGTTCCAGAAGCGCTTTCGCCTCAACGTGCGCGTCATGCGCCGCCGCGTGGCCGACATCAACGCCAACATCGAAAACTCGATCCAGGGCATTCGCGAGGTCAAATCCTTCGCGAGCGAACACCACGCGATCGACCAGTTCGACGAAGTGAACCACGACTTCCGCGCCTCGAAGGAAACCATGTACCACACCATGGCCGCCTTCCATTCCTCCATGATGGGCCTCATCCATGGCCATGAGATCGTCATCACCATCGCGGGCGCGATCATGGTCTTCCAAGAACGGATCTCCCTCACCGACGTGCTCGTCTTCATGATGTTCGCGCGCTTCATGACCAAGCCGATCGATCGCATGGTCAACTTCGTCGAGCAGTTCGGCCAAGGCGCCGCGTCGTTCGAGCGCTTCACCGAAATCATGGATATCGAGCCGGACATTCAGGACCGGCCGAATCCCGTCGAGCCCGAAACCGTCACCGGGAACATCGAGATCCGCGGCCTCAATTTCGCCTACGAAGGCAACGCCGCGAAGGTGCTCAAAAACGTTTCCATGTCGATCGTCGCCGGCCAGACCGTCGCGCTCGTCGGCGAATCGGGCGCCGGCAAGTCCACCATCGCCGCGCTGATTCCGCGCTTCTACGAAGCGAAGGAAGGAACCATCGCGATCGACGGCGTCGACGTGCTCGATCTGCGGCAGCGCTTCCTGCGCGAACAGATCGGCATCGTGCAACAGTCGCCCTTCCTGTTCGACACCACCGTGCGCGACAACATTCTTTTCGGCAACCGCGCCGCGACGGAGGAAGAGCTGATCGCCGCGGCTCGGCAGGCCAACATTCTGGATTTCATCGAATCGTTGCCGGAAGGCTTCGACTCCCCCGTCGGAGAACACGGCGTGAAACTTTCCGGCGGGCAAAAGCAGCGGATTTCCATCGCCCGCGTCTTTCTCAAGAATCCGCCCATTCTGATTTTCGACGAAGCCACCTCCGCGCTCGACACCGAATCCGAACAACTGATTCAAGACGCGATGGAACGTCTCTGCAAGGACCGCACCACCATCATCATCGCGCATCGCCTCTCCACCGTGAAGCACGCCGACACCATCTACACCCTCCGCGACGGCGAGGTGGTCGAGAACGGAACCCACCAAGAACTGACCGCGCTCGAGGGGTATTACCACACCCTCTACACCAAAAGCCTTTTCTAGCAGTTTCCGCTAGATTTCATACATTGCAATGTATGAAATAAGCACCGGACAACTTGGCGATGCGGCGACGGGATTCCCCGATGTTCATGCCGGAGCGGGCGTTCAATAACCGCGTCACCAAAATCATCCAGAACAACCTCTTCACCCTTTAAATATAGGGCTTTCGCGTGCGGAGGCGAGGAGATCGAAAACGGAATTCTCCGAGTTTCAGCAACATTAGCACACCCTCCACGCCAGAAGTTTACTCTAGTAATTTCCGCCATATTTCACACATTGCAATGTGTGAAATTTTAGGTCGGCCATCTGAGCGCCGCGGCGACGGGATTCTTCAGAGGGCGCGGCAGAATAATGGTCCCGAGTCCATCGCCGCCGTCGACCTCCGCGCCGCGCCCCTCGACGAACTCGCGGACGGTCGCCGCGGCCA
>JARFRL010000125.1 GCA_029287275.1 Pontiella desulfatans | reverse complement strand
CTGTTGTACGACAGCCACATGATCTACGAGGACCAACTCGAAAAGGTCACGAAGGATTCCAAGGTGTACGGCACCACCGACGAGGATTTCGATCCCGCGTTGCTGACGGACGGCCTCAAGGCGGAACGCGAGCAGGGCATCACGATCGACGTCGCGTACCGCTACTTCTCGACCGACAAGCGCAAGTTCATCATCTCGGACTGCCCCGGTCATGAGCAGTACACCCGCAACATGGCCACCGGCGCGTCCACCTGCAATCTGGCCACCATCCTGATCGACGCGCGCTACGGCGTGATCACGCAGACCAAGCGCCACAGCTTCATCTGTTCGCTGCTGGGCATCAAGCACGTGGTCGTCGCGGTGAACAAAATGGATTTGGTCGAGTGGTCGGAAGAGCGATACAACGAAATCGTGAAGGACTACAACGCCTTCGTCTCGCGTCTTGGCTTCTCGGACATCCATTTCATTCCCATCTCCGCCTTGAAGGGCGACAACGTCGTCGAGCACAGCGAGCACCTCGCGTGGTACGACGGACCGACGTTCCTGCATCACCTTGAAAACGTCAACATCGCCACCGATCGCAACCTGATCGACATGCGTTTCCCGGTGCAGTACGTCTTGCGGCCGAATCTCGACTTCCGCGGCTTCAGCGGAACGATGGCGTCCGGCGTCGTGCGCGTCGGCGACGAAATCGCGAGCCTTCCGTCGCGCCAGCAGTCGAAAATCAAAGCGATCTACGGGCCCGATGGAGAAATCGAGGAAGCCTTCGCCCCGCAGGCGATCACCATGACGCTGGAAGATGAAATCGACGTTTCCCGCGGCAACATGATCGTGCCGGTGAAAAACATCCCGCACATCGGCAACGAGTTCGAGGCGATGGTCGTTTGGATGCATGAAGACGCGGCGGCGGCGGGCAAGAATTATCTGATCAAGCACACGTCCTCGATGATTCCGGGCGTCCTCAAGGACATTCGCTACAAAGTCGACGTGAACACCATGAAGCGCGACAAGAAAGACGACGAGGCCGCGGAGAAGATCAACACGCTTGAGCTCAACGAAATCGGCCGTTGCCACATCACGTTGCACCGTCCGATCGCGTTCGATCCATACGACCGCAACCGCGCCACCGGCGCGTTCATCATCGTCGATCGTCTCAGCAACGTGACCGTGGGCGCCGGCATGATCGTCGACCGCGTCGTGTCCAAGCCCGGGCATAAAAAATCGCCGGTGAGCCAGAACATCGTCAAGAGCGAGAGTCTGGTGAGCCAGGCCGATCGCGAGAAGCTGCTGAGCCAGAAAGGCGCGACCATTTGGCTGACCGGTCTCAGCGGATCCGGAAAATCAACCGTCGCCAAGGAGCTGGAGAAGGAACTGATGGATCAGGGCCATCTTTGCTACATCCTCGATGGCGACAACGTTCGGCACGGCCTCAACCGCGACCTCGGCTTCTCGATGGAGGACCGCAAGGAGAACATCCGCCGCATCGCCGAAGTCGCCGCGTTGATGAACGACGCGGGCGTGATCGTGATCACTTCCTTCATCTCGCCCTACATTTCCGACCGCGCCGCGGCGCGCGAGGTGATTGGCGACGAATCGTTCATCGAGGTGTTCATCGACACCCCGATCGAGATTTGCGAGCAACGCGATCCGAAGGGCCTTTATAAGAAGGCGCGCTCGGGAGAGATTCAACAGTTCACTGGAATCAGCGATCCCTATGAAGCGCCTCAGGACGCGGAGCTCGTGATCGAGACCGAGAGCCTCGAACCCGCCGCCGCGGCCGCCATGGTCGTCGTCGATCTCAAGGACCGCGGAATTGTTAATTGATCAATTCCTTACTTTCATAACCATTGGAAAACGATAGCATCTTTTGATGCGAAACATACTCATAACCGGCGCGGGGGGGCAGCTCGGAACCGACTGCCTCGAAATCTTCCACGATGTTCCAGGCCTCTCGGGCGTTGATCTGCCGGAGGTGGACCTGTCCGACCGCGGCGCGTGTTTCAAGTTCTTGGACCAAACGCGGCCGGACGTCGTCGTGAATTGCGCGGCGTTCACCGCGGTCGACGCCTGCGAAACCGATCGCTCCTGTTGGAAGGGGAATCGCGATCTGCCGAGCCATTTGGCCGAGTGGACGGAAAAGAACGGCGCGTTTCTGGCGCATGTTTCCACGGACTATGTGTTCTCCGGAGACAAGCCGCTCTTTCAGTCGTTGAGCGAGAGCGAGACGCCCGATCCGATTTCGGAATACGGAAAATCCAAGTTGGCTGGCGAGTTGGCGATCGCGGAGCGGACGGATCGATTCGCGGTGCTCCGCACCGCCTGGCTTTACGGCGCGAACGGAAATAATTTTCTGAAGACCATGTTGCGGCTAACGATTCAGAATCCCGGCAAGGAATTCAAAGTCGTTCACGATCAGTATGGTTCGCCGACGTGGTCGATGACGCTCGCGCGCCAGATCCGCGCCGTGGTCGAGAACGGTGGGCGCGGCTTTTTCCACGCCACCTCCGAGGGCTATTGCACGTGGTACGATCTGGCGCGGACCTTTCTTGAAAAACTCGGTGTTGAGCATAACTTCGTTCCTTGCTCGACCGAGGAGTTCCCGACGCCCACCAAGCGGCCCGCGAACTCGATTCTCGAAAACGCCCGCGCCAAAGAGCTGGGCGTGAACGTGTTCGGATCGTGGGACGACGAGCTCGACGCGTTCACGAAACAGTGTGGAGAAGAAATGCTAAAGGAAGTGAATAGTCTATGAAAAAGGTTTTGGTAACCGGGGGCGCGGGCTTCATCGGCTCGGCGGTGTGTCGGCATCTCGTGAAAGACAAGGGATGTTCCGTCTTGAATCTGGACAAACTGACCTACGCGGGCGTCCCGGAATCGCTCGACGAAATCAAGGACAGCGATTTATACCGTTTTGAAAAAGCCGACGTTTGCGACAAAGACGCGGTCGCGGCGATCCTCAACGATTTTCAGCCCGACGCGGTGATGCATCTCGCGGCGGAGTCGCATGTGGATCGCTCCATCGACGGCCCCGCGGCGTTCATGGAAACGAACATCATGGGCACCTACACCATGCTGGAATGCGCGCGGGAGTACTGGCAGTCGCTTCCCGACTCACAAGAGCCGTCCGCCAAAGGCGGTCCGCTGAAAGCTGACTTCCGCTTCCATCATATTTCCACGGACGAGGTGTACGGTTCGTTGGGCGAGGAGGGGCTTTTCGAGGAAACCACGCCGTACGATCCGCGGTCGCCGTATTCCGCCAGCAAGGCCTCGAGCGATCATCTGGTAATGGCGTGGTTCCACACCTACGGATTGCCCGTCGTGATCACGAACTGCTCCAACAATTACGGACCGTACCATTTTCCGGAAAAGCTGATCCCGCTGGTGATCCTCAACGCTTTGGACGAAAAACCGCTTCCCATCTATGGAAAGGGCGACAACATCAGCGACTGGCTATACGTCGAGGACCACGCCCGCGCGCTCGTGACGGTTGTCGAGACCGGAAAACTGGGCGAGACCTACAACGTCGGCGGCCGCACCGAGCGGACCAACCTGGAAGTTGTGGAAACCATCTGCGCGGAACTCGACGAACTGCGCCCGCGCCCGAACGGCTTGTACAAAGATCTGATCACGTTCGTCACGGATCGTCCGGGCCACGACGCGCGCTACGCCATCGACGCGACCAAACTCGAAACCGAACTCGGTTGGAAAGCCGAGGAGAATTTCGACACCGGCATCCGCCGCACGGTTCAATG
>JARFRL010000326.1 GCA_029287275.1 Pontiella desulfatans | reverse complement strand
GGTCGATCAAGGTCAAAACCGGCATCATGCTCGGCCTCGGCGAGACCAACGAGGAAGTCATGGAGTGTCTTCAGGATATTTACGACCATGGCGTTCGGCTGCTCACGATCGGGCAGTACATGGCGCCGACGCGCGACCACGCCCACACGAAGCGTTTCGTGACGCCCGCGGAATTCGTTGATTTCGCGGACGCGGCCTACGAGATCGGTTTCACCGCCGTCGCGTCCGGACCGTTGGTTCGCTCCTCCTATCGCGCCGACAAGATGATTACCACCTGATTGGAGTTTCGAGCTTCATGGACAACGGAAACCACGCGAAGTCGATTGATCGGTTGGGCGTGTTGGTTTGCGCGTTCAACGAGGCCGACCGCATCGAGCGCGTGGTTCAGGCCTGCCTCGCTCAGAACCCGTTTTTGGTCCTGGTCGTGGACGACGGTTCCATCGACGGAACCGCCGACGTCGCGGCGAAAGCGGGGGCCAAGGTCGTTCGCAACTCGGAAAACATCGGGAAGGGCGCCAGCCTGCGACGCGGTTTCGAGCTCATCCGCGACGCGGGGTGCGACGCGGTGATCGTGGTGGACGGCGACGGACAGCATGATCCCTCCGAGATCCCGCGTTTTCTCGACGCGTATGAACGGACCCGAATTCCCATTCTCGTCGGCAACCGCATGGCGAACACCCGAGGCATGCCGCTCGTCCGGCGCTGGACCAATCGGTCCATGGCCTGGATTTTGAATCGGCTGGTGAAGATCTACGTGGCTGATCCGCCGTGCGGCTATCGCTTGTATCGCGTCGAAGTGCTCCCGTTCATCATGAGCGTGGAGCCCCGTTTCGCGTTCGAGTTCGACGTGCTGCTCCATGCCGCGTTGCGCAGCATACGAATCGATTCGGTGCGGGTTTCAACCATCTACAACCGCCGGCGGCGCAGCCATGTCGCGCCCTTCCGCGACGCGTGGTTGCTGTTCGGGGTCGTGCGCCACCACTTTCTGGACGCCCGCCGCGAGGCGGACCACTACGGCGCGGCTTAGCCGTCTTCGCGCAGACCGCGCACGACGGCTTGGTCGAACCCGAGCGGTTCGAGAAGTTCGGTCATGAACCATTCCGGCGGGGTGCCGTCGACTTCGTTCCGCACGCATTCGGCGATGTAAGCGCCCCATGCTTCGCGGTGGGTCAGCAGTGGGGGAAGAAATTCACGGGCGCCGCCTCCATTCACAATCGCGTTTGAAATGGCCTTTTGCGCGGTGACGGAGCGAGCGTACCGTTCTAGTTGTTCGCTGGGCATATCCGGCCGGACGCCGGACATTTTTTGAAGGAGATCTTCCTGCGCGGAAGTCAGAGGTCCGGGATAGCTGAACGCGCGGTAGTCGGCCGCCGCGTCCGCGAAACCGTTTTCCTCGAAGAAGGCGATGCGCTTGTTGGATTGGTTCGCGGGATCGTTCCAGGCTTTTCCAAGATAGACCATTTCGGCCAGTCCCGAGGAAAAACCGGCCAACCAGCCGAGCCGTCCGTTCTCGACG
>JARFRL010000118.1 GCA_029287275.1 Pontiella desulfatans | reverse complement strand
AGCAGACCGGCATCCGTGGCCTTGTTCATCGCCGCGTAGATTTTGAGCGCTTGGTCGGCGTCCACCGTCGGGACGGTTCCGCCATAGTTCATGGGAGCGCCCTGCTCGTCCGCCAAAAGGCGATAGTAGGCCGACGCGCCGAGCTCGTCCTTGGTTTCGCCGATCACGTAGATCACGTCGCCGGCGTCTTTCAGCGGCATGGTGACCGCCTTTTTCACATCATCGATCTGCCCGATCGTAGAAACGAGCAGCGTCGGCGGTATTGATATTTTCTTTCCACCCCGTGTGGAGTCGTTCTTACAGGAGTCTTTACCCGAGACCGCTGGCGTTTTATACGCGGTGGTTAAATCATAGAGCGCTTTGTTGGAGCGAACCAGCTGCGCCATCTTATAGGCGCCGTCCGGCGTCTTGTCCGACTCGACCGGATCCGGCCAACAATAGTTGTCGAGAATCGCGATGCGGTTCATATCGCCACCCACGGCGATGACGCGGCGAACCGCTTCGTCGATCACGGACGTGGTCATGTCGTAGGTGTCGATATCGGAGAACCAGGGGTTGATGCCTTCGGCCAAAACCGCGCCGCGGTCGTTGTCGTATTCCACGCGCATGACCGTGGCGTCGGACGGAACATCGGAATTAACGCCGACGAACGGCTTCACAACGCTGAGGCCTTTCACCTCGCCGTCATAGACGCGGCTCTTGTATTCCCGCGAGCAGAGATTGAGGTCGCCCATCAGTTTCACGAGCGTGTCGGAATAGTCGGCCTTGGCTTCAACCACCGGAGCCGCGACGACGGGCTTTTTCCACGTGCCGGGCATGACGAGCGTCGGGCAGCCGGTTTCGTAGAGGAAATCCATGTCGAGACTGGCGATCACTTTTCCGTCCTGTTTAACGGTGAAATAGCCGGAGTCGTTGTATTTGCCCATGAAGGCGACTTCGACGTCGCGCTGTTTGGCGAGCGCTTCGAAGGCTTCGCGGCATTCGGGTTGAACGGCGAGGGTCATGCGTTCCTGCGCTTCGGAAACCAACACTTCCCAAGGCTGGAGCCCTTCGTATTTCAGCGGCGCGCCGGCGAGATCGCACTCGCACCCTCCGGAATATTTCCCCATTTCGCCGAACGAGCAGGAGATACCGCCCGCGCCGTTGTCGGTAATGCAGCGGAACAGGCCGAGGTCGCGGGCTTCGAGCAGGAATTCGTAGAGCTTGCGTTGGGTCAGCGGGTCGCCGATCTGCACGGCTTGCGCCGGTGATTCGGTGCGGAGCTCCTCGGACGAGAAAGTCGCGCCGTGGATGCCGTCCTTGCCGATTCGGCCGCCGCACATGACGGTCCAGTCGCCCACTTCGATTTCCTTGCGCTCGGAGGGTCCGCCGGTGACGGTGACCGGAATGGTGCCCATCGTTCCGCAGTAGACCAGCGGCTTGCCCAGGAAACGTTCGTCGAAGCACTCGAAGCCGCGACTGTAGGGAATGCCGGACTCGTTGCCACCCGCGATGACGCCTTCGTGCACGCCGTCGCGAATGCGACGCGGATGCATCAGGCCTTCGGGGATTTCCTTGTCGTAGAACGGCGAGCCGAGGCAGTAGCCCCAGACGTTGGAAACGAGCGCGGCGCCCATGCCGGTGCCGAGCGGGTCGCGGTTCACGCCGACGATGCCGGTCATGGAGCCGCCGAACGGATCCAGCGCGGAGGGCGAGTTGTGCGTTTCCACTTTGTAAACGAGGTGGATGTCTTCGTTGAATTTAACGATGCCGGCGTTGTCGGTGAAGACCGAGATCAGCCAGTCGATCGACTCTTCGATCTTCTTGGTGGAGGCTTTGACGTAGGTTTTATAGAGCGAGTGGATCGTCTCTTCTTCACCGGTCTCTTCGTCCTTGTAGTTGATCGTTCCCGCGAACACCTTGTGCGAGCAATGCTCCGACCAGGTCTGGGCGATGCATTCGAGTTCGATATCCGTTGGCCATTCCGGCAGATCAAGTTCGGCGCGGTGCGCTTTCACGTCGGCGCGCAGATAGTGGGCGCGGATAGTGCGCATCTCTTCGAGCGACAGCGACAGGATGCCTTCGGAGGAAATCTTCATTAGCGCCGCGTCGTCGTCCGGCAGTTCGATGACGTTGACCTTGATCTCGGGATGGTCGTCGAAAATCGGCGCGGAAATATCGGGCGTGGCGGCCAGCCATTCGTCTTTGGAGAAAACGGAAATCGTTTGAATCAGCGTGTTCGCGAGCAGGTCTTTGCCGAGATGCTCGACGTCGGCGCGGGAGAGATCGCCGGAAAGGAAATACTGCATGCAGGTGTAGACCTGTTCTTCCCATTCCAGCTCGCGGCCAACGACGTCTTTCAGCGCGCCGCGGGCGGTGCGTCCGACGTTGTCGGTCACGCCAGGCTTGAAGCCGATTTCGAGCATCCAATCGAAGGACGCGGGAGCGGGCAGCCGACCCATGGCGGACTCGGCCACGACCGGGTCGGCGAAGGTTTCCCGCGCCACGGCGGCGGTTTCGGAATCGATGTTCGCGACCACCTTATACAC
>JARFRL010000117.1 GCA_029287275.1 Pontiella desulfatans | reverse complement strand
AACCATCGACTTGCCGCCGACTTCGAATTCAACTTTGGTTGTACCCTTCATACTATAAATCGCGCCCCTGCTAATATTTAGTTCCGAAGAGCGCGCCTTTCATTGGTTATTCCGCCCCTATGGCGGTTTTTCTTAGAAACGACACAAGCCCTTTACTTGAGATAAAGGGCTCGCGTACGAATACGAATTTAGAACATCCGGACAAACGATTATTTACGCAGCCCGAGCTTGGAAATCAGCTCTTTGTAGCGCGCGTCATCCTTTGACTGAAGATATCCAAGCAACTTGCGGCGCTTGTTCACCATCATGATGAGGCCGCGACGCGAACTGCTATCTTTCTTGTGATTCTTAAGATGCTCGGTCAATTCCTTGATGCGGGCGGTCAGCAACGCGGCCTGAACCTCGACGGAACCGGTGTCTTGCTCGCCTCGCTTGAATTCGTTTTTAATTTCAGCTTTTACTGCCTGATCCATCTGCGTGGACTCCTGGTTGATTTAGTTCTCTCTCAAAAAGTAAGAGCGGGACTATACGGACCGCCCCACCCCATGTAAAGCAATGTTTCGCGGGCTTTTCTTCGGCTTTTTCAGCCGGCGACATCCCTATTCCACCCGCGTCACGCGGCCGTCGGTTCCAGCCCGGAACGAATAGCGCTCGCCCTCGTTTTTCCCGAGTAGCGCCGCGCCGACCGGCGACTCCGGCGTGATGACCGTGATGGCGCGGCCCTCCACCTCCACCTCGGTTCCGCCGCCGCCCTCCAACAGGAAAAAGGTGTCCGCGTATCCATTCATCTCGGTCTCGATCAAGGCGCCGACGCCGATCGATTTCCCCGCGAAATCCGGGGGCGCGAAACCGCGCAACTCCTCCACCTTGAGGGCGAGGGCCTCGAACTGTTTCGCCAGACCGCGGGCGAGATAGGACTGCTCCAGCCCGCACGTGTCCCACTTCGTTTCCGCCTTGGCCTCGGCGTGCGTCGCGCCCTCCGCGGCCGTCGCCTGCCCCTTCAGTTGCCGACGCAGCTCTACCTCCAACGCCGCGATCACCGCCTTTAAAATTTTCTTCTTGTTCATAACGCGGAGTAAACCACACGACCCCGATCCATTACGAAACCGTAACGCGAAATTGAATGCGTTCCCGCGGCCAAAGCGGTTGGCCCGCGCGCATAGACGCGTTGGTGGTCGAGACCGCGGAGAAGACCGGTTCCTTCCTCATGGATCAGAACGAATCGAAGAGCTCTTTTTCTTCGTCGGACATCCAATCCTCAACGTCGTCCACGACCACGAGTTCGCCGTCGAACAGGTTCTCCACC
>JARFRL010000261.1 GCA_029287275.1 Pontiella desulfatans | reverse complement strand
CTCGCGGGAGCGGACGGCGGAACCGTCCACGAGCAGATCATCCGAATCAACGCCGACCGCTACACGGTGGTCGACGACTTCGCGACGCCCTCCGGCGAGCTGCGCGCGGTCGCGGGCACCGAGATGGATCTGACCGTTCCGACGCCGATCGGCGGGCGGATCGCGGAGGTGCAAGGGCTGGGTTACGACCACAACTATTGCCTGAACAAAAAAACGAAGGGCGCGCTGTCCCTCGCGGCCGTCGCGCGAGATCCGAAAAGCGGCCGCGTGCTGGAGTGCTGGACCACCGAGCCCGGCGTGCAGTTCTACACCGCGAACCACGTCGACCACGTGATCGGAAAAGGCGGCGTGGTTTACAACGCGCAAGAGAGTTTCTGTCTGGAGACCCAGCATTATCCCGACAGCCCGAACCATCCGAACTTCCCCTCTACCGAGCTCGCGCCTGGCGAGACCTACACCCAAACGACGATCTACAAATTCGGCGTATTGGCGTGATTCCGGGATTCAACGGATCGCGCGGAAGAACCGGCGCCGGCGCTCAATCCGACGACGCGTTGTAAATGACGGGCATACGCCCTTTCCACTCGTGCCAGACGTCCTCCGCGATCAGATCCGCCATGAAATGGCCGACATTGACGCGACTGGTCTTTCCCGCGTCGAAGATCGCGCTTCGAATCGGTGAAGGATATAGCTCGCGGTCCGTTGCCGCCTCCTCGTCGATGAGGCCGTCCGGGCGAACCGCGACCCACTCGACCGCGGGATCATGCTGGCCAATCACCACGCGTAGATAGTCCGCGGCCTGTTCATTATCCACGTGGGGAGGCAGCAACAGACGAAGAAGCCCGATGACGAGCTTTTGCGCGAACGAGATGGGTTCGTCCAGATCGCGGTTGCGATTTCCGGTCGTGTTCATCAGCACGAACCTGACGGGTTTATCCGGCGCCGTTGTTTTGACCGCTTCGCACAAACGCCGCGTGGCATCGGTGACAAGCCGGCGCGGGGAACCGTAAATCCCTTTCCAGCTCAACGTGTGGCCCAGACACGACGCGATGGCGTCGCACCCCTTGACGAGCCGGACCAGGTCATCGTCCGTCAGATCAAGCAGCGCGGCGACCGTGATGGATAAGCGCGCGTGCCCCTGGATGGATTCGGGGAGACGGTCAGGCGAGCGAACCACCACCCGGACTTCCATCCCTCGATTCAAAAGCTCTTGTACCAGCAACCGTCCGGTCGCTCCGCTGGCGCCAACCACGAGAATCGTCATTTCATGTTCCTTGTTTGATATCGACACAAGCAGGTATACCAACCCCGCGGCGCTTTGACGCAGGAAAAACCAGCTTGTTTCATTGGCTTGAAACATCCAGAGTGCGCGGAATGAGAATTGGATTTTCAACATTCGTGATGGACGGGGGGCGATCGGGGATCGCGACCTACATCCGCGAGCTAATCCGCTTCCTGCAACTGGAGGACGAGAAAAACGCCTACGAACTTTTCATGGCGCGGCCCGACACGGAGCTGATTCCGCTCTCGAATCCCAATTTCCGGAAAACGATCTTTCCTCCTTTCGTCAGTCGGCCCTTGGTCAACATCGGGTGGCACAACACCGCGCTGCCGTTGAAAGGCGGCTGCGACGTCGTGCATGTTCCGACCGCCCGCCGAATTCCGGTGCTCAAAGGCGCGCGGGTGGTCGCCACGGTTCACGACCTCGCGACGTTCGCGGTGGACGGGAAATATGACCCCGCCCGCGTTTTCTTCAACCGCAAGGTGGTGCCCGCGATGATCCGCCGGGCGGACCACGTGATCGCGGTGAGCGAGTTCACCAAGCGCGATCTGGTCGAACTCGCCGGCTATCCCGAGGAACGGATCTCGGTGATTTATTCCGGCGTCGACCGCGATGTGTTCCACCCCGTCGATCCCGCCGAGGCGCGGGAAAAAACACGGCTGGCGCACGGGCTCGAAAAGCCGTTTTTCATCTACGTCTCGCGCCTGGAGCATCCGGGCAAAAACCACGTCCGGCTGATCGACGCGTTCGAGCGCTTCAAGCTGGAGAACGACAGCGCGCATCAGCTGGTGCTCGCGGGCGCGGACTGGAACGGCGCGGACGCCATCAGGGCGCGCGCCGCGCGCAGCCCGGTCAGGGACGACATCGTCTTCCTTGGCTTCGTTCCGCAGCAATCACTTCCCCTGCTCTACTCCGCGTGCGATCTGATGGTGTTTCCGTCGCTGTTCGAGGGCTTCGGCTTTCCAATCGTGGACGCGTTGGCCTGCGGCGCGCCGGTGGCCTGCTCGAACACCTCGTCGATGAAAGAAATCGCGGCGGACGTGGTTCCGACCTTCGATCCCACCGACCCCGAGGAAATCGCCCACCACATGGCGGCCGCGGTTTCCGCGGGCAGAACGCCTGAAACCCTGGTCCGCGGCACGGAATATGCTTCACGATTTGATTGGCGGAAAACCGCCCGCGAAGTCATGGAGGTCTACCGGTCGCTGAACTGACCGCTATTTACGTATGAAACGGGGAACCAAAACCCTAGTTTGGCTCGTCATCATCGCCGCGTTCGTGACGACCGGCGCGCTGGTGTATTTGCAGGCGCCGCGCGAGACGCCGAAGCTCGAGCTCACGCGCGCGGAATATGATTGGCTGATGAAAAACGCGAACCAGATCCGGCTCGCGCCCATCCCCGACGCCCCGCCGGTCGATTTCAGGACCGCCGGCGGACAACACCACGGCATCACGGCCGATTATCTGCGCCTGATCGAGCGTCAACTCGGCGTTCAATTCAAGATCGTCGAGTGCGACAGCTGGAAGGAAATTCTCGAGAAGCTTAAAAACAAGGAAATCGATCTGGTGGGCTCCGCGCAAAATCGGCCCGAACGCCGCGAATTCCTGCGGTTCACCGCGCCGTATCTCCGAATCCCCACGGTGGTGATCACCCGCGAGCGGCACGAAGGCGGCTATACGCTCGACAACCTCGACGAGCTGGACATCGCGGTGGTGGAGGCTTCCGCGACGCACACGCACCTGCTGAGCACCCATCCGGAATACAACCTCGCGCCGGTCAAAAACGCCGCGGAAGGATTCCGCAAGCTCTCCTTCAACGGCGTCGACGCCATGGTCACCGATCTGGCGGTCGCCTCGTATTACATCGAGGAACTGGCGATCAACAACCTGCGCGTCGCGGGAAACATCGACTACCCCTGGGAGCTCTGTTTCGCCTCTCGCGCCGACTGGCCGCTGCTTAACAGCATTCTGAACAAAGCCCTCGCGAACATTCCCGCGGAGCAACGCAAAAGCATCCGCCGCGAATGGATCACGTTGAGCGACACGGTTCAGGTTTCGAAGGACCGCTATCTCAAGATCGTGGGCGGCTTTCTGATCGTCACGTTGCTCGCCATCGGCTCGGTCATGTTTTGGAACCAGACCCTGCGCAAGCAGGTGACGCGGCACTCGAACGAGCTCGGACGCGTCCGCCAGAGCCACGCGCAGACGACCCGCGCGCTGGGCGAATCCGAGGAGCGCTTCCGCGTGCTGGTGGAATCGTCGAACGACATGGTCTGGGAGATGGATCTATACGGAACCTTCCTCTACGTCAGCCCGCGGGCGCGGGAAATCCTGGGGTACGAACCCGTCGAACTCATCGGCAAAAACTCGCTTTCGCTCATGATCCCGCGGGACTCGGCCCGCAACATGGAGGAGCTCCGCAAGCGCTCGGTCAACTCCACCATCGATTGCGAGGTCAACACCTACTTCCACAAGAACGGCCACCAAATCATGCTCGAGTCGAGCGGCATGGCCTTCGCCAACAACAAGGGCGAGCTGGCCGGCTTCCGCGGCGTCTCGCGCGACATCACGGAACGCGTGGAAAACGAGAACGCGCTGCGCCGTAGCGAGGAACGATTCCGCAATCTCGTGGAAACCACGTCGGACTGGATCTGGGAAGTCGGCGTCGACGGCGCGTACACCTACACCAGCCCGCAGATCGTCGATCTGCTCGGCTATTCCTCCAGCGAGTTGATCGGCAAACATTTCACCGATCCCATGCCCCCCCGCGACGCGGAGCGGACGCGCGCGAACTTCGAGAAAGTCCTCGAAAAAGGCGCGGCGATCCACTCCATGGTGAACACCAACCGCCACAAGGACGGCAGAACGGTCGTGCTCGAAACCAGCGCCGTGCCCTTTTACGACAAGGACTGGAACATCCAGGGCTACCGCGGAATCGGGCGCGACATCACCGACCGCGTCGCCACGGAAAAACAACTGGAGTTCGAGCGCAACCTGTTCCGTTCCTTCATGGAGCACGCGCCCGACCTGATCTACTTCAAGGATGTTGAAGGGCGGTTCATCGAGGTCAACGCCGCGAAGGCCGACGAACTAAACCTCGCCCCGGAAGATTTGATCGGTCGCACCGACTTCGACTTCCTTCCCCAAGAGCAGGCGCAACAGCGCTACAACGACGAGCTCGAGGTGATGGAAACACGGCGGCCGATCCAGAAAGAGGAGATCGCCGCGACGCCCGGCGGGGACCGGTGGTACCTCACCACCAAAGTTCCGCGCTACGACGAGAACGGCAAAATCGTCGGCACCTTCGGCACCTCGTGGAACATCACCTACCGCAAGCTCGCGGAAGAGCAGCTGCGCCAATTACGCGCCCTGCTGAGCAACACCATCAACTCGATGCCTTCCATCCTCGTCGGCGTCAACGCGCATGGCGACGTGATCCAATGGAACCGCCAAGCCGAGACCGTCACCGGCCTGCCGCCGGTCGACGCGCTCGGCGCGCCGCTGCGCGACGTGTTCCCGGAGCTCAGCAAGGAAATGGTGAAGGTCGAGCGCGCCATCCGCGAGCGCGACCCGCAAAAGCAGGAACGCATTCCGGTGCGGGACGGCAAGCGCGCCCGCTACAACGACATCACCGTGTTCCCGCTGCTGGAAGGCGACGTCGAGGGCGCGGTGATCCGCGTGGACGACGTCACCGACCGCGTCATGATCGAGGACAGCATCCGCAACATCGTGGAGGGCGTCTCGTCCGTCGGGCGCCGCTTCTTCAACTCCATGGTCGATCAGCTCGCCAAAACGCTCGGCGCCGACTTCGCGTTCATCAGCGAGTTCGCCACCGAGGAACAGCTCTCGATGCGGACCATCGCGGTTTCGGACCACGGAGAAACGGCCATAAACTTCGATTTCGACATCGCCAAAACGCCTTGCGAGATCGTGCTGCGCGGCGAGGCCTGCGTTTTCATCGACAACGTCGGCGAGCGCTATCCCGAAACAAAGCTGATTCAGTCCCTCGACATCCAGAATTACATCGGCATTCCGCTGGTCGATTCCGAACAGAACGAACTCGGCGTGATGGTCGCGATGTACAAGGCGCCCGTCGAGGAGGTCGACTTCGCCTGTTCCATCATGCGGGTTTTCGCCGGCCGCACCTCGGCCGAGCTGGAGCGCTTGCAAGCCACGAAGGAACTCGTCGCCGCCCGAAACCTGCTCGAAAACATCATCAACTCAACGCCTTCCATCCTCGTCGGCATCGACGCCGAGGGGCGGGTCATGCAGTGGAACTCGCAGGCGGAAGAGCTCTCCGGCGTGGACGCCGCCCAAGCGCAGGGCCAGGCGCTCGACCGCGTCTTCCCGGATCTCGGCAACGAGATGAACAGCGTGCTTGAAACCATGAACGTTCACGACACGCAGCGCCACGAACACGTCCCGTGCCTCGTCAAAGGCGAGCCGCGCATGCTTGACGTCACGGTGTTCCCCATCGCCACCGACGGCGCGCGCGGCGCGGTGATTCGGTTGGACGACGTCACCGACCGCGTTCGCATCGAGGAGATGATGGTGCAGTCGGAGAAGATGATGTCGGTCGGCGGGCTCGCGGCGGGCATGGCGCACGAGATCAACAATCCGCTCGCGGGGATTCTCCAGAACCTGCAGGTGATGCGCAACCGCGTCACGCATGACACGGATCGCAACACGACGGCGGCGCGGGAAGCCGGCACGTCGCTGGAAGCGATCCAGGCGTACATGCGAAGCCGCGGGTTGCTTGACATGATGGAATCCATCTCCGAGGCCGGTCGGCGGGCCGCGAAGGTCGTCGACAACATGCTGAGTTTCAGCCGCAAGGACGAGGCGCACTTCGCGCCGAACAACCTCGAGGAAATCATTGAGCGGAGCATCGAGCTCGCCTCGAACGACTACAACCTGAAAAAGCGCTTCGACTTCCGCCATATTCGCGTCCTGCGCGAAATCGCGGCCATCGATCCGGTTCCCTGCGAAGGCAGTCAGATTCAACAAGTGCTGCTCAACCTGCTCTCCAACAGCGCCCAGGCGATGGCGGAGCATGGCGACGAGTCGCTCGAGCCCCAAATCACCGTTCGGCTTGAAGCGGAGGCGGAATACGCGCGGATCGAGGTCGAGGACAACGGCCCCGGCATGACGCCCGAAACGCGCAAACGCGTGTTCGAGCCGTTCTTCACCACCAAGGACGTCGGGCATGGCACCGGTCTGGGCCTCTCGGTATCCTATTTCATCATCACCGAGAACCACGGAGGCACCATGAACGTGTCCTCCGCGCCCGGCGAAGGCGCGCGGTTCGTCTTCCGGATTCCCTTCGAGCATCGCATGGAACGCTGGGGCCTGCGGCTCTAAGGCCAACGCTATTACCTTGTTTTTTGTCGGTGTTTTTGATTACCTGTCATGTTCCGAGGAACATGCAATGAACGACTACGCCAATATCCGAGTGCTTGTGGTGGACGACGAACCCGCCATCCGCGACAGCCTGAGCGCCTTTTTGGAGGACTATGGCTTCGAGACCGCGTCGTGCGGCAGCACGGAAGAGGCCCGCGAGCTGATGATGGAAAAACCGTTCGATGTCTGCGTGGTGGACCTGCGGTTGCCCGGTCTCAGCGGCGAAGACCTGATTTTGCTCGCGAGAAGACGGTTCCCCGACCAACGCTACATCATCCACACCGGATCCATTTCCTACAATCTCTCCCACGAGTTGCGGGCGGTCGGCATGCGGCCGGAACACGTGTTTCACAAACCCATCCGAGTTTTGCCGATTCTAGTTAAACGGATCAAGGAACTCGCCCAAAACCCGTTGGCGCAAGCCTTCGAGGCCTGATTCTTTCAAGACATTGAACTTGGGTTCCGCGATTCGAAAACGATAGGATGCGCGGCAACTAAAAGGAAATCTATGTCCGACTATTCATCCATCCGCGTGCTCGTGATCGACGACGAGCCCGCGATTTGCAGCAGCTTGTCGGCCTTTCTCGAGGATTACGGCTTTCGCGCGTCCACCGCGGAAAGCGCGGAGGAGGCGCTGGAACTCATGAAAAGCAACGAATACGACGTGTGCATCGTCGATATGCGTCTGCCCGGCATGAGCGGCGAGGATCTCATCATCCAAGCCCGCGAGCGCTATCCCGACCAACGCCACATCATCTACACCGGATCCATTTCGTACAATCTCTCCGAAACGCTCAAGGAACTGGGCATGCGCCCCGAGCACGTTTTCCTGAAGCCCGTCCGCGTGCTTTCGCTCCTCGTGAAATGCGTCAAGGAACTCGCGCCCAAACAAAACGCGGAATGAGCGAGACCTCCCAGGTCGAAGTCCTCGTGATCGAGGACGAGAAACCCGTCCGCGACAGCTTTCGGGAATTTCTCGAAGACCAGCTGTACCTCGTTCATGAAGCCTCCAACGGCGCCGAAGGCGTCGAGCGCTTCAACGAGTTTCAACCCGACGTCGTCGTGCTGGATCTCCGCATGCCGGAGATGAACGGCCACCAGGTATTGGAACAACTCTCCGCCCAATCCCCCGACACGCCGCTGATCGTCGTGTCCGGAACCGGTAATATCAGCGACACGATCGAGGCGTTGCATCTGGGCGCGTGGGACTACTTGCTCAAGCCCGTCACCGATCTGAACATCCTCGAGCACGCCATCAAACAGGCGCTTGAAAAGGCGCGGCTGATCAAGGAAAACCGCGACTACCAAAAACTCCTCGAAGAAAAGGTGGATCAGCGAACCAGCGAGCTGACCGAGAAGATGGACCAGATGGTCCGCTTCAACAAGATGGCGATCGGCCGCGAGCGTCGCGTCATCGAGCTCAAGCGAATGATCAACGGTCTACTGCGGGAACTGGGCCGCGAACCAAAGTTCGAATCGCCCGAGAAAATCGAGGAAGACTCCAGCCTGATCGAGTAACCGATGCCCCCGACCGTAGCCATCATCACGCGCGCCAAGAACGAGACGCCCCACGTCCGGCGCGCGCTGGAGGCGCTGACGCGGCAGACCTTCACCGCGTTCGATCACTTCGCGGTGGACTCCGGCTCCACCGACGGCACGCTCGAGGCGCTGGAGGCGTCCGGCGCGACACTGACGCGGATCGCGCCCGAGGACTACGTGCCCGGCCCCGTGTTGAACGCCGCCATCGACCGGACCCACCACGAAATCATCGTGTTGCTCAACGCCGACGCCGTTCCCCTTACCGACGATTGGCTCGCGAAGCTCCTCCAACCCATCCTTGAAAACCGCGCCGACGCGACCTTCTCTCGGCAGGTCGCCCGCGCCGACGCCCGGTTCATCGTCGCCTACGATTACGAACGCGCCTTCAACCCCGCGAACATCGTCCCCGGTTTCTTTTCCGCGGTGGCCTGCGCGTTCCGCCGCCCGCTGTGGGAAACGCGCCCGTTTCCCGCGGAAGGCTACGCGGAAGACGCCGCGTGGGCCAAAGACCACGAGGCCGCGGGCGCGCGGTTCGAGTTCGTTCCGGACTCCGCCGTCGAGCACTCGCACAACTATTCGCTGGAGGCGCTGTTCGCGAAACGGCATCGGCAGGCCCTCACGTTCAACGAGGCGCCGAAGGTCGGCAGACAAGCCGCCGCTTGTCTCAAGGAAATCCTGCGCGACCTGATTCACGCCGCCGCGAAATGGAAGTTCCAGACGATCCCGTACAACAGCGCCTACCGCGTCGTGATTCACCGCGCGGTTCACGGAGGACTCAAAGAGCGATGAGCAAATACACCATCAGAGGTTCCGAGGAATTGGACGAGCTGATCGACGCCGATCTGGAAAAAATCACGAAGGCCGTTTCGCCACGCGCCGACGCGGGGATTCTGCTCGGTGGG
>JARFRL010000251.1 GCA_029287275.1 Pontiella desulfatans | reverse complement strand
AGATGTGTATAAGAGACAGCACGATTTCGCCGGAGTCTTTATTCAGACAGTAAATTTTCCACTGGCAATCATCCGTCGGCTTAATCTTCTTACTGGCCGGTTGATCCAGCACCGCCACCGAGGTAACGAAGACCTTTTCTTCCCACACCACCGGAGATGACCAGGCGCGCCCGGGAATCTTTACTTGCCACTGAATATTTGTTTCGGAACCCCATACCTCAGGCAATGCTTGGCCGGTGGAAAGCTGGTTGCCGTCAGGCCCGCGAAACTGAGGCCATTGATCCGCCCGGGCAAGCGACACACAGAACAAAACAAGCAGTAATATACCTAGGTTCACCGTTTTAATATCCAGATGCGTTCCCTCCACGATTCTCATCTTCCGTCTCATATCAAATTAACTTGATCCGCATTATACTTTCACCCGCCCGCCGCGGCACCGCTCCAAAACCCGCAAGCCGGTCTGGAGCAGCGCCCGAAGACGATTTATTTTGAGGGCAGGCGATTCTTAAAGCGCCCTCCCCAGAACTTCCAGTCGGGCTTCTGCGACCAGATCAGAGCCGGCTTGCCGTTTTTGGTGCCATAGATGGCGAAGTGCTTGTTCCGCGTGATGACGAACTCGTACGGGCCCTTGAACCCTTTATCGGCGGGCAGCGGATTTTTGAACGCCTGCTTATCGCGGTCGAAAACACGCGACGACCACAGCACGCTGACCGGCTCAACGAGATTGTAGGTGGTCACCGCGCCGTCCTTGAATTCGCAGCGCCGCGGCCCCTGACCGACTTTGTCGGCTTTGGAGTAGGTCCGGATGATCGAAACGCCATAGAATTCATCGCGGACAACCAGCTTCCCTCCCGCGTCAAACAGGAACGTCACGCCGATGCCCTCCTTGAGGTCCTTGATGGAATGGTTGTGCTTACGTTCCTCATCGTTCTCGCCAATACCGGAAAAGAGCTCCTCTCCATCGGTCATAAGCACGGCGTAAGGTTCCAGCTTCCAGTTCTCCTTGTCGCCGGGATTTTCGCCGACGCGCACGTAGACTTCTTTCTCCGTAACGAAGCCCTCGTTGTCGACCGCGACCGCGCGCAGGCTGTACCAGTCATCCTTCAGAGCGTTGAGTTCCTTGTGGTCGGCGGCGGTCCATACGGGCGCGGCCTTTGTGACGGCGTCTCCGACCAAGACGCCATTCATGTACAACCGGACGCTATGCAGCCCCGCCGCCGCGTCCACCTCTAGCCCGACATCAAGGTTCTGTCCCGCGGGATAGTTTGAGCCATCGGCGAGACCAACGAACTCGATGGTTGGCAGCGCGCCCTCCCCCTTGATCGCGGCGACTTCACGCTCCACGTCTTCCAGCCGTTCGTACCAGCGGAACCAGTCGGTTTTGGCGTGCAGCGATGTTTTGTAGTGGGATTCCAAGACATCGGCATAGGCTTTCCAGTGGTCACGCGACCGCTCGATGGCATCCACGGCTTTCTCGTGGCGGGCCTTGTCCTTCCATCCACCAAGACGGTACACCATCAGATGAGAGGCGGCGCGCTGCTTGTCGGCGTAATATTGCCCCAGCCGAGCCATGCTCTCCATATCGAGAAGCACATCGCGCAACTCGGCATTGTCCCCGACCTGCTGTTTCAGGGACGGCAGCGCGGTCAGGGCGGCCTCGGCATAGCCGTCGAGCTTGTCCGCGACTTCAAGCGGGGTGAGTTTGTCGCCGAAATCGGAGGCCTTGCCGGCCGCCACCTTGGCGGCCCAGTCGTTGACCGAAACGCAGTGCCGCTCGCCAGCCGGCGGATCCGCGCGCAAGATCATCGGCGGCCGCGCGAGATAGTAGCTGTCGACCGTAAGAAATGATTTTCCCTCCTGGCACATCTCCGGCGCGAACGAGCCATCGGTCGGCGCCCAGACGGAACGGTTGAGTTGCGGAACAACTTCTGAAACCGTTTCCCACGCGCTGAACAGCAGGTCCACGTCCACGCTCGGGAACCGATGCTTGAGCACGGCCTTCCAGTAGTCGTCATCGAGCTCGAGGGTGTAGGCCATCTCACCGAGCATCCGGAAATTGTACCAATGCTTCTCGATCTCCAGCTGCCCGGAAAGTTCGGGGGTCTTGGAGATGAACTCTTTGCCCCAGAAGTATCCGTCGGAGCCCATGTAGAACCCGCGGATATACTCGTGCGGGAAGTTACGAATCAACTCGCGCAGGAAATCCGGGCTACCAAAGCGGTGCATGAACAGGTCGTCGTTGCGCAGGTTGAGCCAAACCTTGTAGCGCTCGATCCACCCTTCACCCGCCATGCGTTTTTCCCACTCTTGCGGGCGACGCGAGGAGTACATGTGCGCCACCGCGTATTTGGTGCTGGTATCCAGCACACCGCCATCGTAGTCGGCCATGACCTCGTTGACCCACTCGCATTCGCTGCCATGCCGACGGAAGATGAAACGGATGTCACGATCAACCCAGCGCGGGTCCTTCTTCGCGTCTTGCACCGCTTGCGCGTAGGTTTTTCGGATGAACCACTCGGTCGAATCGGGCGATCCGTCGAGTTCACGACGGTCGTTTTCACCCGATGTCACGCCAATACCTTTGATTGCCGGATAGGTCAGCAGCGCCTCTTTCACACACGCGCGCACATACTCGATGGTCTTGGGGTTGGACTGGTCTTCGGTGATGCCATAGCGCCCTTTCGCCTCACCAACAAATACGGTCCAGCTGAACAGACAGATATCAATCCCACGATCATTCGCGTGCTTGAACACCTTCTTCCAGTGCTCGACTTTCTCGTCGATGGTTATTTTTTTGACCAGTTCGATGGTTCCGTCCTCAACGGTCAGATATCCGTCGTGGTTCTTATCCATGTCTTCGAATTTGTTCGAGATGCCGGGAACGAGGAACTCCTCCTTGAGCCGGTAGACATCGTCGAGCGAGGCATCCTCATAGCCTTTGACTTTCACCATATGCACGTAGGGATGCGTGGTCCACAAGCTGAGCAGGTTATAGCGATAGCGGGCGAGATCATCCAGATAGGGCACCCAGAAGCCTTCAAAATCCCAGATGTTCACGATGTTGATCTGCGCCGCGGTTCCCTTGTCGCAGTAGGACGGGGCGCGGACGTCGATCGGAAGATTGCTCTTGATGCCGCGTTTCTCAATAAATGGTTGGCGGGAAACGTTTTCGATCGGCAATCCCATCTTCAAATAGTTCGCCACTTCAATGCCGCCGTACATGGCGCCGTTCGCGTCCGCCCCGATCACCGCGATGCCCGACCCGCTGGTTTTAATCTGATACGCCTCCGGCGAAGCCTCATCCGGCGTGATCTTCAACAAGACTCGCAGGTTTTCCTTGCCCGTTTCTTTTAAGGCGGCGTTGACCTCGCGCGCGGCGAAAGCCAGCTGTGGGCTTCTCGCGTCGTATTCGACCGCCGCCGTTACACCCCCAGGAACAAGCAGCCCGAAAACCAAGAACAACCCATAAATCGAATGCGATCTCTTTTGCATTATTTCACCTTTTTCTTTGCGAAGGCACCCTAGCGCCGTCTCCATATGTAAACGATTCAATATATCACATGTACTACGAATTTCGACATAAAAAACTCCCGCGGAAACCGCCCGTTTTTTTCGGATTTTCTCGCGCCAAAAAACGCCGCGCGCCCTTCTATTCGAAGTTACACGGCTATTTCGCCCTCCGCGGAAGCTCTTTGAGCTCGATGTCTTTAAATCGGATTTTGACTTCGGATTTCGCGTGAATTTGAAGCGCGATATGACCGTTCATTCCGACGCCGCGCTTTTTGTGGGCTTCGCTGTCGAGAACCCCCGCGAAGTCCTCGTCGCAGACCACAATGCCGTTGACGATGCTTTTGAGCCGGGTTCCGTCGCAGATAATGAGCATTTCATTCCAACCGTCTCCCTCGTCAGCATAGTTGAACACGACCTTTTCCGGCCCGTGTTCCGGGCTGATTTTCGTGCCCTTCAATCGGGGAAAGATCCATCCCCGGGCATCCCGCGTCTCGTCGTAGACCAGTCCGTTGCGCCAGGGACCGTTCGGGTGGATGTCCACCTGCGGGCCGTCCAGCCAGCCTCCGCGCGGGGCGTCGGGGCGTCGGTCATACCGGCTACGCACCTGAACCCCGCTGTTGCCCTTATTGATCCGTTCCGCTTGAAACTTCAGTTTCAGCTCGAAGTCGGCGTATTCCTTATCCGTGCACAGCCAGACATAGTCATGCTCCTTGTCGCCCATGGAATCGCACTCAATCGCGCCGTCCGCCACCCGCCAGAAGTTTTTGCTTTTGTCCCGTTCCAGACAGGCCACATGCCAGCCCTCAAGGGACGCGCCGTCAAACAGCGGGTTCCACTTCCCGGTCGATTCCTTCGCGATTTCAATGTCCTTATCAACCCACTTCGTGGTCTGGGCGAAATCGATTATTCCAACGCGGTTCAACCAGATCGGATTGGTGTAACGCGCCATTGAGCAGGAAGCGTACTGACGCCAGACCTTCGCGGCGTGCGTCAGATCGTCAACGGCCATTTCCCGCCAGGCCTCATCCCCGCTTTCCCGATAGAGATGCAGATGCGTCGCCCCTTTGATTTTATACGCGTAATACCGCCCCAGAAAGGCCATCGTTTTTATGTCCGCCAAAGTCTCGGACAACTCGACATCCTTTCCGGCGTCGATCGGTTTGATCTGGCTCAGCGCGTGGGACGAATATTCCAGCAGTTGGTTTGAAATCTCCAAGGGCCCCACCCCTTCAAACGACTGTTCGGCCAAAATAGTTTTCACGTAATCAGGAATGCCGACATAGCCGGTGCCGGGATGCGGTTTCAGCGTGATGAAGCGGTTAACGTCGTGAAAACCGGTTTTTGTTTTCGCCGGTTTGGGATCGCTCTGGCAGCCCTCCGGATACCATTGATAGTCCAACGCGCCCCAATGAAATCCGGTCGTGGTCGGATAAATCATCGACGCCGCCTGCCAAGCCGCCATCAGCGCCGCGGCGTCAACCCGCGGGAAGCGGGCTTGCACGATCCCGGCAAAGCGTTCGTTATCGATCGAGGGGTCATAGGCAAGACGTCCCCAGAGCAACCACTGAAACCAATGCTTTTTAAGCTCAAGCGGCCGTTCGCCTTCGACATCCTCGCGAAGAAAACCGCGGCCCCAAACCCAGCCGTCGGAACCAAAATAGTAGCCACGCGTGATTTCCTTCGGAATATTCCGCACATACGCGCGCATGAAATCCGGAGCGGCCCAGCGGTAGAGGTAGGTGCTGTCATTGCGCATCGTCCAGATGGTCTTCAACTCCCCGCGCCCTTGAATATCGTTCTCGAAGGATTTGTAGAATGGCTGCTTCGTGGAACTGTACGCGTGCGCTTTCGCGTATTTGTAGCTGAAGATGAAATCGATGTTCGGATGGTCAATCAACGGTTTGAAGGTGTCGGCGATCGCGATCGCGCCGGCTTGGTGCTGCCGATGCAAGAAGGTGATTTTTCGATCCGGCTGCTCCTTGACCGCGTCCAGCACCCCCTGCCCGTAGGTCTGAAGCATCCAGTCCTCTTTTTCCTGAGCCGACGCGTCGTGCATGTTTTCCCCGGTGGTGATCCCGATCCCCTTCAGGTCGGGATACGTCAGGAAAAGCTGCTTCACGCTTTGGCGGAAATAGTCGACCGCGACGGGATTATCCATTTCATCGGTGACGCCATATTTTCCCTCGGTTCCGTAATCGAAAACATTCCAGGTCACGAAGTAGAAATCGACGTTCCGGTCTTTTCCATACCGCATCACCTTTTTCCAGAACGCGATTTTTTCATCGATGCTCATGGTGATCAGTGTTTCGGTCTCGTCCAGAATATCTTTGGAATCGTAGTTCTCGCCGCGGCCGTTGTATTTCTCGCGCGCCAGGCCAACAGCGCGCTTCACGTCATCCAGCGCCACATCGGGGTATTCCGGCACCTTTACCAGAGACGGAAACGGATGCAGGTTCCACAGCGAGATATAGTTGTAGCGATGCCCCGCCACTTCATCGATAAACTCGGTCCAAAAGTCGAAATCCCAGACGTGGGGAATATTGAATTGGCCGGCATCGCCAAAGTCCGAATAGCTGGGCGTGCGGACATCCAATGGAATGTTAAACTTCACGCCGCGCATCTCCATGTAGGGGCTTCGCGCATCCGCCTGAACCGCCTCCAGCCCGCCGATCCGCAACTCCTCGGCGACTTCCAGTCCGCCATACATCGCGCCCGCGGCGTCCGAGCCGACAATCCGAATGGTTCCGGAATCCACGCGCGCGATCGAGAACGATTCCGGCGCCGCGTCACTTGGCTTGATCTCAAACACCACTTTGGCGTCGATATCGCCCAACGCGTCGGACACCTTTTCCGCGGCGAACGCCACTTGGGGAACGGCCTTGTCGTACCGGACCTCGGCACGCGCTCCGGCCGCCCAAACCAGCCCCGCCAACAAACCACTTAGCATCGTTTTCTTCATGCGAAAATTCCTCGCGACCCATTCTCTCTTTACATCATCGCTTCGCTCAGCGAACCATGTCGTCCACCGTCAGATCGCCCACGACGTACTGAAATCCATTCGCCCAGAATTTCAGAACCATCGGGTTCGCGAACGTGGAGGCGTTGTGGCCAAGCGAGCAGTAGAAAACGCGCCCCTTGCCGTATGGCTTGACCCAAGCGACAGGAAAATCGCCGTCCGCGCGCTTTATCTTTCCGGGAACCGGCTCATCGGATTTCTCGAGATCGACCGAGAGCAGGACGCGAAGCTTGCCGCGGTCATAGGGCGCTTTGAACTGGTAGATTTCGTCTTTGATCGAAAACGATTCCGCCCCGCCAAAGGCGTTTTTTAAAAGCGCGTGCCCCGGTTCTTCCAGATTGACCGACACCGTATGACCTCCGCCCCACGGGTGGCCGTCGAAATAGGCTCCGATCAGGTCCCCGTAAAGTGGCGCTTTCTTCAGCGAATCGGTCGCGGCGTGGATGCCGCAAAAGCCGCCGCCATTTTTCACGTAGTTGGCCAGATTTTCGACCAGCCGCGTCTGGTTTTCGAAGCGCGCCTTTTGTTCCGCGTCCGAAAGCTCGGCGAAGAGAGGGCGCGCGACTGGGCGTAGAAACACCTCGCCCGTGGTATTGGCGAAACAAACCGCGTCGAACGTTTTCAGAACCTCCGGCTCGAAATTGGCGAGATCGTCGCTGACCACGGCCGTAAACGCGCCGGTCTTTTCGCCAAACACCTCGAGCGCGGCCTGGGCGGTCGGAATACAAAAACGGTGCGGTCCGTGGCTGACCGCGTAGATCAGCACTCGGCGAGGACGGGCTGGTTTCGCCGACAGTTTTATTTCCCCCGCGATCGCGGCGCATTCGTCGACCACGTCTTGATCAACCTCGTGCTTAGCGTTGAACTTGTCGAGTTCCGACTGGTTTTTCGACTTTTGGTCCCGCTGCTTTTTATTTTTCTCCGCGCCCGACGACACCATCGGCAACACCACGCAAAGCATTAAAACCAACCCCACACCAATCCCGTGTCCCTTGTTCATCAGTCAATCCCCTTCATCACGTCTTCAAGTTCTAAAAACAACAGTATGAAGACGTCACTCAGACGAGATATATGACAACACACATCACATATCCGCGAGAGACGGAACGCCACGCGGGATCGCTTCTACCAGACGTTTATTTGAAATAGCCCCGCGCGCGTTTCCCGCTTCGCGCCAACGGCGCGAAATAAAAACGCGGTCGAATGAAAGATCGAACGGTCCGATCGGGCGACAACAGACGTCATGGCCGCCCAACCGCGGCTTGATTAGACAACGCTTTTAAGCGGTCCCCAGCCCTCTCTCGGCTCGCGCCAGGCCAACTCGTTGATCTTCGGATCGCTGACGATTTCTCCGGCCTCGTTGAGCTCCAGTTTCTTTCCGGCGCGCGCGCAAAGATTTCCAAGCTGAATATTGGCGGTCATCGGTCCGGAATACGAAAAGTTCGATTGGCTGAACTCGCGCGGTTTCTCGCCGCGGCAGGCCATGAAAAATTCCTCGTGATGACCGGGCGAACGCTCCAATAGCACTTCCGGGCGCCCGAACTCGCGGCGCTTGGTTTCCGGGATGACGCGCGGACTGTTCCAATAGTCGCCCTCGACCAGCATCTTGCCCGCGGAGCCGATGATCAGGTTTCCCGTCCGGGGCAACCGCAACCCGTCCCGCGTCAACTCCTCGGGCTCTTCGGGCATGAAGGGGTTTCCGGCGTCATCTTTTCCCTCGTACCAATAGGTCGCGAAGCCCGGACGATCTTTTGTGGCGCGGTAGGTGTTTTTCACCACCATGCCCGCTGGATATTGATCGGTCACGGGGCCGGTCATTTCAAGCGGTTCGGCCGACGCCGCGTAGCCGGGGTTCATGATCGCGTAGATCCCATCCGTGGTATGGCAGGCCATGTCGCCCAACGCTCCGGAGCCGAAGTCCACCACTCCGCGCCAGTTGAACGGGTGGTATGGCCCGCGCGGCGTTCCGTCTTTGGCCCGCGGAGAGTCCTCCGTCGGCCCCGCGAAAGGACGCGCCGCGGCGGAACCGATCCACGCGTCCCAATTCAGATAGTCCGGCACGGACGAGGTATAGTCGGGCATTTCGCCGCCCTGCGGCCAGATTGGACGATTGGTCCACGTGTGAAACTCTTTCACCTCGCCGATGGCGCCACCTTTCACCAGCTCGTAGGCGCTCCGCCAACCATTCATCGCGTGGCCCTGATTGCCCATCTGGGTCACGACGTCTCTTTTCTTTTCATACGCTTTGGTGAGTAACTGAGCTTCGCGCACGGACCAAGTCAGCGGTTTTTCCGTGTAACAATGAATCCCCAAAGAAACGGCGGTCATGCTGGGCGCGAAATGCGAGTGGTCGGGCGTCGCCACGAACAACACGTCGATGTCGCGGTATTGCTGATTGAACATTTCGCGCCAGTCGGTATGGCCCGTCGCGTCGCGCCATCCGTCTTTACTGATCACGTTATGCCACGCGCGCATGTCGACATCGGCGAACGCGACGCATTGCAAGCCGGCCTTATGGCTTTCAACGGTGTGCGTTCTTCCCTTTCCCCCCACGCCGACGAACGCGACTTGCAACCGCTCGTTCAGTCCACGCGCGCGGGCGATCGCGGGAAACCCCGCCGCGGCCACCGCCCCCGCTTTGACGAATTGTTTTCTGTTCATTTTCATCGTTGCTCTCCGTTAACGTTATCTCAGCGAAACCCGCCGCGCGGTTACAGCGTTTTAATCCGGACGTTCCGGAACCAGACCGGCTGCCC
>JARFRL010000094.1 GCA_029287275.1 Pontiella desulfatans | reverse complement strand
GCGCGGCACGGTTCGCCCGGCTTGTTCGTCAACACCGCGAGCTGGTGCCCCGCCGCGGCCAACGCCCGCAGCCCGTCCGCGACGCCGTCGTAGAGATCGGTGTGAACCGTGAGGTTCGACAGATAAAAGGCATGGAAGGCGCTCAGCGCCTCGTCGAGATCAATCGCCGCGCCTTGCAGCGAGCGCTCCACCAACAACCGCGCGCCGTCGCCGATATAGCCGCGGACCGTCGCGAGCGAAAGCGGATCCAGGCCATATCCTTCGCGAACGTGGTTCACCGACGCGGCCAGATCGGCGCGGGAATCAATGAGCGTTCCGTCGAGGTCGAAAATCAGTAATTGAGAATTCATTCGTGCTCCAAATCCCTAGATTGAAAGAAACCGCGTTTTTTAGAGGTCCAAGGTCGGAAAGTCAAAGGTCGAACGTCCGGGAAGACCTTGGACCCATCGATGTTCGACCGCGGCCAATCCGCTAACGCATCTCCGAAAGTTTTAGCAGGTCGCGCCACGTGTGGACCGCGACGTCCACCGGATAGTTGACCGGCTGATTATTGTCCACCGCGATCACCTTCGCGCCGGTGGCGCGGGCGGCCTCGATACCGATCAATTGATCTTCAAAAACGAGTGTTTTCAGCGGATCCACCCCCAACTTCCACACCGTCACTTCCACGATTTCGGGGTCCGGCTTGCGGTGTTTCACGTCGTTGGCCGTGGTGATCGCGGCGAAATATTTCAGCAGGTCGGCCTCCTCCAGCGCGGGCTGAACGAAACTCAACGGCGAGTTGGTCGCGAGCGCCATCGGCTTCTTTCCGCGCCAAAAATCAAGAAACTCGCGGGCGCCGGAGAACAATTCCGCGACGAAGATTTCGCCCACCCGCTCGCGTTTGTCGGCCAGCACCGTTTCGGGGTCGAGTTGGAGGCCATAGCGCTGGTTCAGCGTTTCCGCGAACCAGGTGCTGTGCGTGCTGAAGAATTCGTGATGCTCGTCCGGCTTGAGCGCGTACCCGCTACGCGCCAGCACGGCGTCGGCGAAGGCCCGGGCGTGGTACTTTCCGGAATCGATCAGCGTGCCGTCGAGATCCAAGATGAACGCGTCATAGTCCCAAAGTTTCATTGTTCAGCATTTCCCTCGCGGTTTGAACGACGTCGATGGTTTCAACCATCTTGATGCTTTCCAAGTCCTGTTTCGAATAGGTTTTCGCGGTGGACGCCCTCATCACGCGATGTTGGTCGCCATACGGCCCCACGCGCGTCGGATCGGTCGGTCCAAAGAGCGCGAGGCAAGGCGTTCCCGCGGCCGACGCCATATGCATGGGGCCCGAGTCCACCGTCACCACCAGATCGGCTCGTTGTAGAATCCCGCCGAGTTCCAGCAAACTGGTTTCGCCGCACAGGTTCGTCGCGGCGCCTTCCGGCAACGCGTTCTCGATTTTTTCGCAGGTTTCCAAATCGTCCGGCGCGCCGACGAGGATGATCTGGCATTTCAGCCGCTCGCCCAGTTCCACGAAGCGCTTCCACGGCCAGTTTTTCGCCGCGTGCCGCGAGCACGGCGCGAACACCACCGCGGGCTTTTTTTCCAAACACGGAAAGTCCACCGCGGGGAATTCGATCGGGAACTCGATCGGAGCGGCGGGTTTTCCCAGCCAGGTCAACACGTCGAGGTTCTCCTCCACGGCGTGGCGGTTCTTGTTTTTCTTGCCCACCACCGCGCTGTACAGGAAACGAGCCCCTTCGCGCTGGAACGACGGCCCCAAAATTTTCGCGCCTTTCGACCGTTTCGCCATTCGGCAAAGAACCGCGCTTTTCATCAACCCCTGCAGATCGACGACGAGGTCGTAGGTTTCGCGGCGCAGCTTGGATTTAAAATCGCCGGCGTTGGACCGAAAGCCGCGCCGCGGAAAAGGGATCACGGTGTCGACGTCGGAAAAGCATTCCACCAAGCCGACGTACTCGGTGTTCACCACCCAGTCGATCTCCGCGTCGAAAGCGCGTTTCAGCAACCGCGCCGTCGGCAGCGCGTGGAACAGATCCCCCAGCGAACTGGTTTTGACGATCAGGATCCGCACGCCATCACCAAAGAAGTTTCAACCCATGGTCGACATATGCGGA
>JARFRL010000179.1 GCA_029287275.1 Pontiella desulfatans | reverse complement strand
CTGTTGCAAGGCCCCGTCGGCCCGTTTTTCAAGCATCTGCAAGACCATCTCGAAGACGAGGGCTACGACGTCTGGCGCGTCGTGTTCAATCCGGCGGACCATTTTTTCGCCAACAAGCGGGATTTGATCAAGTTCTATGGCGATCTGTCCGATTGGGAAAAATGGTTTTCGGATTTCATAGAGGCCGCGGAAGTCGATCACGTGATTCTCTTCGGTTCCGAACGACCCGCGCACCGCGTCGCCCGCGCCGTCGCGGCGAAGAAAGGCGTGGATCTCATCGCGCTGGAAGAGGGCTACATCCGTCCCGGCTACATCACGGTGGAGCGCGGCGGCAACAACGCTTCGTCGCCGCTCGCGGGGCGGTTGCCGCCACCCGCGCTCAACTATCATGAACAGCCCGATTTTCCGGCGGAGGATTTCAAGGGCTTCCGCCGCATGTGCTCGTACGGCGGCGTTTATTACACCATCCGGACGTTCTGTTCGTTCGGAAAACAAAAGCACCTGTTTCATCGGCACCTATCCGCCGGGCCCGAACTATTCCAATGGTTTCGCAACGTCTGGCGCCGCTCGACGGAGCAATCCGTGAACTTCGCGGTCATCCAGAATCTGCTGGAGCATCACGACCGCGCGTACTATCTCGTCCCGTTGCAGGTCTGCGCCGACTCCCAACTGCAATCCGCCGCGCTGGGCTGGAGCTCGATCCAACTCATTTCCGCCACGCTCAAATCCTTCGCGCGAAGCGCGCCGGCCGGCTCGCGGCTCGTTTTCAAGTCGCATCCGCTCGGCCGCGGGCACGGCAACCACGCGGCGCTCATCGAAAGCACGGCCCGCGCCTTCGGCGTCACGGATCGCGTGGACGTGATTCACACCGGATCGCTCGGCCTTTTGGCGCGGCACGCCGCCGGAATGATCACCATCAACAGCACCTCCGGTCTTTCCGCCATTTATCACGGCGTCCCGTTGCTCGTGGTGGGCGACGCCTTTTACGCGTGTCCCGACCTGGTCGTCGCCGGGAATGGAAATCCGGACTTCGACGCGTTTTGGAGCTGCCGCCACGTCGCGCCCAAAGAGGCGCGCCGCGCCTATCTGAAATGGATCGGCCACGAGGCGCTCGCGGTCGGCGATTTCTACGCGCCCAAAGGCGTTCGCGCCGCCTGCCAAAGCGTGCTCTCGAAACTCGCGGAGCGTCGCTCCGCCGAAACCCTGGCGTTCAAAACGAAGAGCGCCTGCTGAACCCGTTTAATGATTATGATTGAAAAACGAACCCTTTTAAAATCCGTCGCCGCGGCGACGCTCGTCGCGGCGCTGGCCGGTTGCTCCACCCTGCCCGGCTCCGGGCCGTCTCGACACGACATCGCCAAAGACCAGGACGAGGAAGCCGGCGACCACGAGTATTCCGTCGTCATGATGGATGTCGGCGTCGTGCGGAAACTCGGTGGGCCGCGCCCCGTGAAACTCAACGAAACCTTCAGCACCACCATCAATGGACGCCCTGAATCCGTGCTCGGCGTCGGCGACCAGCTCGTCATCAACATCTGGGAAACCTCCGGCGACGGGTTGTTTTCCACGTTCGAGCGCAAGCAATCCAGCATCGACTCGATCATCGACGAAAGCGGGCTCATCTTCATTCCCTATGTCGGGCACCTGAACGTGACCGGCAAAACCATCGAAGAAGTCCGTTCCGCCATTGAAGAAGGGCTCAAAGGCAAGGCGGTCGAACCCCAGGTTCAGGTGGCGCTTCGAACGAACGTGAGCAACAACCTCGTCGTCGTTGGAGATGTCAACAAACCCGGCCGATATCCATTGCCCGTCGGCGGCGTTCGGCTGCTCGACGCCATCGCCCGCGCCGGCGGCGCGCGCGCGCCCATCTACGAAGCCGAGGCCACCATTGTCCGCGGCGACATCCGCGACACCATTCAGCTGGATGAAATTCTCGGACAACAGGGCAACAATGTCTGGATGCTTCCGAGCGACACGGTGCAGATCATGCACAAGCCGCGCACCTTCACCGCGTTTGGCGCCGTATCCAAAAAAAGCCGCCATCCCTTCGAAACCGAAACGCTCAGCCTGGCCGAAGCCCTCGCGCGATCCGGCGGACTCAACGACGGCATGGCCGATGCCGGCGGCGTCTTCCTGCTCCGCTTTGAAGACCCGGAGATTCTGAAACAAGCCGGCGTCGAACCCCCCGAAACGCTGTTTCATGGCCGCGCCGCCGCCATCTACCGGCTCGACTTCAACGAACCCGAAGCCTTCTTTCTCGCGCGCGCCTTCGCCATGCAGGACAAAGACATCCTCTACGTCGCCAACGCCTTCGCCGCGGAATACTACAAATTCATCCGAATCTACGTGCAACCCCTGCTCGACATCAGCCGCACCAGCACGGTGCTGATTGATTAAACCGTATTCATGCGAACTCAAAATACATATTCGCGGCGCGCCCACCGCGTGAGCGTGTTCTGCAAGGGGGTGGTTCATCGTTTAGGAGACCCCTATTACAC
>JARFRL010000103.1 GCA_029287275.1 Pontiella desulfatans | reverse complement strand
GCTGTCGTCTGACGGCTGTCTGCTGTCGTCTGTCTGCTCTCGGCTCTCGGCTCTCGGCTCTCGGCTCACGGCTCACGGCTCACGGCTCACGGCTCACGGCTCACGGCTCACGGCTCACGGCTCACGGCTCACGGCTCACGGCTCACGGCTCACGGCTCACGGCTCACGGCTCACGGCTCACGGCTCACGGCTCACGCCGCGATCGTCATTCATCAATTCACTTCCAATGCCCCGAATTGTGGTTTATCAATAACGCCACTTCCGAAGGGGATAGGAATGAAACGATCAAACTTAATGGTGGGCTTGCTTAGCGTGTTGGTGGTGTTCGCCGTCGCGGCCGCCTTCAAGGCCGCGTACACCGTGGTCATTCCGTTGATGATCGCCTGGTTGCTTTCGTACATCTGCGGCCCGGTGGTCAATTGGCTGGTGCACAAACGCGTGCCGTTGGGACTGTCCGTCTTGGCGGTTCTCGCGCTCGTGCTCTTCGTTTGTTATCTCGGCGGCGTTTTCCTCGGCGGCCGCGTGCGCGACGTGCTGGCCGAATCGCCGCGTTATATCCAGCAACTGAACGTCATTTATCAGGACGTCGTTTCCGGGCTGGATCTTCCGGAGGACTTTCTGGCGGACATCGACTGGACGCGGCAGCTCGGCCCGAAGGTCGCGGCGGCTTCCGTGACGGTCGCGGGGTTCATGGGCAACTTTCTCGGCAAGCTGACGCTGGTGCTGATCTTTCTGGTGTTCATGTTGTTGGGCAAGCCCTACTTCAAATACAAGGTCGCGGCCGCGTTTCCCGAGGACCGGGCCACGCAATTCACCGACATGACCGCGTCGATCTCGAAGCAGATCGGGCAGTATCTCGTGGTCAAGGTCGCGATCAGCGGCACCACCGGCGTGCTGGTCTGGCTCACGCTCACGCTGCTCAAGGTCGAGTTCGCGCTCACCTGGGGCGCGCTGGCGTTCTTTCTCAACTTCATTCCCAGCATCGGATCGATCATCGCGTCCATTCCGCCGATCCTGCTCGCGATCGTGCAATACTATCCCTCGCCCTGGACGCCGATCTTCACCGCGGTGGTTTTGCTCACGGTCCAGATGGCGATGGGCAACGTCGTCGAGCCAAAAATCATGGGCGACAACTTGAACCTGAGTCCGGTCGTCATTTTGCTTTCGTTGATCTTCTTCGGCTGGATGTGGGGCATGGTCGGGGCGCTGCTATCCGTTCCGATCGCGGCCGCGATCAAGATCGTCTGCGAAAACATCGACGCGTTGAAGCCCATCAGCATCCTGATGGGATCGGGCAAAAGCCTGTGGAAAGAAACATTGGAAACCTAGGGGAAGAAGCACCGTGGAACTACCGAACATCTTTGAAAAACCTGAAGTCAGCGAACTCATCAACCTCGCCCTCGTCGAGGATCTGGGACCGATCAATAAAGACGTCACCTCCGATTCGACCGTGCCGCCCGAGGAACACGCGGTCGCTCATCTGGTCGCCCGCGAGGCCTGCCACCTCTCCGGCGTGAACGTCGCGGTCGAGGTCTTCAAGCGCGTGAACCCGGAGCTCGACTGCGAGATCCTGATCGCCGACGGCGCCGCGGTCGCGGCCATGACCACGGTGTTGGTGATCAAAGGATCGGCTCAAAGCATCCTCACCGCCGAGCGCACCGCGCTCAACTTCATCCAGCGCATGAGCGGCGTCGCGACCATCACCGCCGAATACGTCAAGATCGCCGGCAATCCCCGCGTCAAGTTGCTCGACACGCGCAAGACCACGCCCGGCCACCGCGCCTTCGAGAAATACGCCGTGCTCTGCGGCGGCGGAACCAACCACCGCATCGGCCTCTACGACGCCGTGCTCATCAAAGACAACCACCTCGCCTCCTGGAAAAAGAAACACGGCACCGGCGTCGGCGAATGCGTCGCGGCCGCCCGCGCCAAATACCCCGGCCTCAAAATCGAGGTGGAGGTCGACACCATCGATCAACTCAAAGAAGCGCTCACCACCCGGCCCGACTGGGTGCTGCTCGACAACATGCCCCCCGCGGTCCTGCGCGAATGCGTCGCGCTGTGCGCCGGCGTGTGTCGAACCGAAGCTTCCGGCGGCATCAATCTCGACACCATCGGCGCCATCGCCCAGACCGGCGTCGACGCGATCTCCGTCGGCGCGCTGACCCACTCCGCGCCCTCCATCGACCTCGCCCTCGACTTCGTGGAATGACGATTCTCGTCATAGACATCGGCAACACCAGCGCGTCGGTGGGGTACTACCGAAACGGCAAGGTGTTGAATGTGGGGCGTTGCCCGTCGCGATTCAAATCGATGGACGAAGCGACCCCGTTGTTCGCCGCGAAGCCGGTCGACGCGGTGGTGATCGCGTCCGTCGTTCCGCCCGTGAACGCCCGCTGGAAAAAGGCGCTCAAGGCCGCGGGCCTCCCCGGTCCTCTCTTTATTTCCCACGCGCTGAACCTGGGCGTTCCCATCGATTATCCGCGGCCCGAAAACATCGGCGCCGATCGGTTGGCCAACGCCGCGGCCGCGGCCCGTTCGCTGGGCGCGCCCTCGGTGGTGTGCGACTTCGGCACCGCGCTCACCTTCGACATCCTCGACGCGAAAAAAGGCTATACCGGCGGAATCATCTGTCCCGGCCTTCCGCTGATGTTCGACTACCTCGCCGAAAAGACCGCGCTGCTGCCCCGCGTCGAACCCTCCAAAACCAAAGCGGTGGTGGGGCGGAACACGGAGCAGGCCATGCGCATCGGCGCGCGGCTGGGCTACCGCGGCATGGTCCGCGAAATCCTGGGCGCGTTGAAAAACGATTTCGGCGTGGACGAACTTCCGGTTTGTTGCACGGGGGGATACGCGGGCTGGATCTTCAAGGATTGGGACGTGAAGGCCGTCATCGACCCGAAACTCACGCTCCGGGGCGTCGGAATCATTGGCGAACTGAACGCGTGACGGAAGTTTCCGCGGCGCGCGGTTCGTCAAATTCTTGACGGTCTTTTCTGGATTGAGTATGAATGGCGATCTTTTTCACGCAACCCCGTCGCGAGGTACGCTTATGCTGGTCGCTGTTCCGAAAGAAGTTTCGCCGGGCGAAAATCGAGTCGCCCTCATTCCCGCGTCCGTTTCGTCGCTCGTCAAAGCCGGGCTCGAGGTCCTGATCGAGCAAGGCGCCGGCGCCGGCGCGTTCATCGCCGACGAGGCTTACGAGGCGGAGGGCGCGAAAGTGGCGCCGGACGCGCGCGCGCTTTACGCGGCGGCCGATATCATCATCAAGGTCCGCCCGCCGGACCCCGCCGAGGTCGGCCTGATGAAAGAGGGCGCGTCGTTGATTTGCCTGATGGACGCGTTTTTCCGGTTGGATCTGATGACGCTGCTCGCGGCGCGCGGGATCAGCGGCTTCGGTCTGGAATTCGTGCCGAGGATCACGCGGGCGCAGAGCATGGATGTGCTGAGCTCGATGGCCGCCATCGCGGGGTATCGCGCGGTGATCGAGGCGGCGGAGCTGCTCCCGAAATATTTTCCGATGTTGATGACCTCGGCCGGCACGATTAAGCCCACCAAGGTTTTCGTCATCGGCGCGGGCGTCGCGGGGCTGATGGCGATCGCGACGGCCAAGCGGTTGGGCGCGGTGGTCGAGGCCTACGACACGCGGCCGGTGGTGAAGGAGCAGGTGGAAAGCGTCGGCGCGAAATTCGTCGAGTTCGATTTGCCGACGGAGGACGCCGAGGGCCAGGGCGGATACGCCAAGGCCCAGTCGGACGATTTCTATGAAAAACAACGCGCCCAAATGAAGGCCAAGGTCGCGGCCATGGACGTCGTGATCACCACCGCGGCGATTCCCGGAAAACAGGCGCCGGTGCTCATCACCGACGACATGCTGAGCGAAATGCGACCCGGGTCCGTGATCATCGACCTCGCCGCGGAGCGCGGCGGCAACACCGAGGGCGCGGTGGCGGGCGAAGTCGTCGAGAAGCACGGCGTGAAAATCGTGGGCTACACGGATTATCCCTCGCGGTCCTCGGTCCACGCCTCGCAGCTCTTCTCGAAGAACATCAGCACCTTCTTGCTGAACATGGTTAAGGAGGAACGGTTCGCGATCGATCTCGAGGATGAAATCGTGAAGGGCGCGCTGCTCGTTCATGAGGGCCAGGTGATTCACGACCTGATCAAACCGTTGATGGAAAGCAAAGGAGCGTAACCATGGAAGTACTGATCGGCGCGTTAACCATTTTCGTCCTCGCGGTCTTCGTCGGCTACGAGATCATCACGAAGGTTCCTCCCACGTTGCACACGCCGCTGATGAGCGGGTCGAACGCGATTTCCGGCATCGCGGTCATCGGCGCGATTCTGTGCGCGGGCGCGGGAGAGCAGGGCAACTTTTTTTCGGCGCTGCTCGGTTTCTTCGCGCTGGTGCTGGCGATGATCAACATTGTCGGGGGCTTCATGGTCACCGACCGCATGTTGCAGATGTTCAAACGGAAAAAGGGGTAGGCCATGCAATGGATTAACCTGGCGTATCTCGTCGCGGCGGTGTTTTTCATCATCGGCTTGAAAGGGCTGAGCTCGCCCAGAACCGCGCCGCGCGGAAACCTGATCGGCGCGGTGGGCATGTTGATCGCCATCGTGGCCACGTTGGTGAACAAAGAGGTGCTGAGCTTTGGCTGGATCATCGCGGGCATGGTGGTGGGCGGCGCGATCGGCGTCTACATCGCCCGTTCGGTGAAGATGACGGCGATGCCGGAAATGGTGGCGTTGCTCAACGGGTTCGGCGGTGGAGCCTCGCTGTTGGTCGCGTTGTCGCAGTTCATCATCACCCCCGCGTCGTCCCAAACGACCTTCTGGCTGGTGGCGCTGACGCTGAGCGCGTTGATCGGATCGGTCACCGTGACCGGAAGTCTCGTCGCGTGGGCCAAGCTACAGGGCTACGCGGAGAAGGCGCTTCGGATTCCGAATCAAAACCTGCTTCGCGTGGTCTTGGGCTTCGGGGCGGTCGCGTTGTCGGCGTTGTTCATCTGGCAGGGCTGGGGTTGGATTTTGGTTCTGTTGGTGGCGGTGGCTCTGGTTCTCGGCGTGTTGTTGGTCGTCGCGATCGGCGGCGCGGACATGCCGGTCGTGATCGCGTTGCTCAATTCCTATTCCGGTTTGGCCGCGGCGGCGACGGGCTTCGTGCTGTTGAACAACGGCCTGATCATCAGCGGCGCGCTCGTCGGCGCGTCGGGCGTCATTCTGAGTCAGATCATGTGCAAGGCCATGAACCGCTCGCTGGGCTCCGTGCTGTTTGGCGGCGCGATGGTTAGCGACGAGCAAATGGCCCATGTTCCCGGCAAGGAATTCTACGAGGGCAAGGTGAAGAGTTGCGGCGCGGAAGAGGTCGCGATGCTGTTGGAAGACGCGCGCAAAGTGGTCATCGCGCCGGGCTACGGCTTGGCGGTCGCGCAGGCGCAGCACGTGACGCAGGAGCTTTCCGCGTTGCTTGAACAACGCGGAGTCGAGGTCGATTTCGCCATCCATCCGGTCGCGGGCCGCATGCCCGGCCACATGAACGTGCTGCTCGCGGAAGCGGAAGTGCCGTACGATAAACTGATCGAGATGGACGACATTAACCCCGAGTTCTCGCAAACCGACGTCACGATCGTGCTTGGCGCCAACGACGTCACCAATCCCGCGGCGCGCGACGATCCCAACAGCCCGATCTACGGCATGCCGATTCTCGACGTCGACAAATCGCGGACGGTGATCGTGATCAAGCGGAGCCTCAGCCCCGGCTTCGCGGGCATTCCGAACCAGCTGTTCATCAACGACAATTCGCTGATGCTCTTCGGCGACGCGAAGTCCGTGCTGCAGGAACTCGTCCGCGCGGTGATGGAGCTGTAGGGCGGTCTGGCCATCAGCTTTTTCCGGGGCCGCGCCGCTGGCGGCCGCGGCAACCCCGTGTTTCATCCGCCATGATTCGCGTGATTTGAGCGCGGGGATGATTACGTGGACAATCTTTGAACGAAATCCGTTGGCCGCTCTCAAATGTTTGGAAATTGTAAGCGTCGGAGCTTCCAAAACAGAAAGCGTGTAGTAATATCCGCCACGTTTTAACGGACAAAGGAACATTTTATGACAACAACGCATAGCCTGATCAATCAATTGATCCAGTTGCAGGAACTGGTTGTGGCCAACATGCAGAAAAAAGTTTCTCAGCCCAACGCGCGGCTGGAGGAACTGAGCAAGTCGATCGCGGCGTTGAGCGCCGATGTGCCTCAACAAGTTAAATCGCATTTCAACCGGTTGCTCACCAAGCATCCCGAAGCCATCGTTCCGGTCTCGAACGAGCTCTGCGCCGGGTGCGGCATGGGGCTGACCAAGAGCATGGTGCAGGCCGTTCACAAGGCGGAAGATCTGAGCCGTTGCCCGAACTGCGCGCGCTTCCTCTACTATCCCGAACAGCTCGTGGCCGCCGAGCGCAAGAGCCGTTCCTACGGCGAAGCCCGCAAGGTCGGCATCTCGCGCTTCACCTCGCCCGAACTCATGATGGTGGGACTGAAAGGAACCACGCCCGAGGAGGTCCTCGCCGAAATGTGTGGCCGCATGGCCGGCGAAGGATTCGTGGAAGACGCCGATCACCTGCTCGACATGGCGCTGCAGCGCGAGGCGATCATCAGCACCGCGGTGGATAACGGCTTGGCCTTTCCGCACGTGCGCGGCGTCGAGGGCGGCGGTTTGTCCATGGCCGTCGGCATTCATAAGAAGGGCGTCAAGTTCGGCGGCCCCGGCCGCACGTTGACCCGCGTCTTTTTCTTCGTGGTCATTCCCACCGCGACCAGCGCGTTTTATCTCCGGCTGATCGCCAGCCTGTCCCGCGCGTTCCGCGACAAGGACGCCCGCGACTCGCTGGTCGAAGCGACCAGCGAGGAGGAACTCTGGAAGGCGTTGATCAAGGCGACCAAGAAGTCGTTCAAATAGCCGCGGCTTATCGGGTTCTAAAAAAGGTCGGCTAAGTCGGCCTTTTTCCTTATATAGAGAAGCATGGTCACCATCTACGACACCGAAGCCCTCGAGGCGATCCGCCGCCGAACGGCCGTTCAGCCGCATCGAATGAAGCTCTTTCGCAACGCGCTGTTCAAAAACGCCCGCGATTGGGACGCGGCGCTCGAGACGCTGCCCGAAAACGCGCGGGCCGACTTCGCGCGGAGCGTCGACTTCGAGTGCCTGGATCTGGCCGAACGGCACGACTCGGAAATCGACGGCGCGAGCAAGCTGATCTTCCAAACCCGCGACGCCAACCTGATCGAAAGCGTGGTGTTGCGCCCGAAGACGGGCCGCACCTCGGTGTGCGTCTCCTCGCAGGTCGGTTGCGCGTGCTACTGCTCGTTCTGCGCGACCGGTATGATGGGCTTCTCCCGAAACCTCACCACGGCGGAAATTCTTGATCAGGTCACCCAGTCCAACCGCGTGGTTCGGCCGGAAGGCCGCGCCATCCGCAACGTGGTGTTCATGGGCATGGGCGAGCCGCTGCTCAATCTCGATAACGTGTTCGCCGCGGTCGACGCGCTGAAGGCCGCGCCCTTGTTCAACCTGACCGGTTCGCGGATCACGGTTTCAACCGTTGGCATCCCCGACGCGATGAATCGCTTCACGAGCGAGTTTCCCGACGTCCAGCTGGCGCTCAGTCTGCACAGCGCTCGGCAGGCGGCGCGCGAGCGCTTGATGCCGCAGGCGCGGAAATATCCGCTGGATGAATTGCGCGAAGCGCTCGTCGCCGCGACGGCGCGCGGAAAAGTGATGATTGAATATCTAATGCTCGCGGGCGTGAATGATCGCGAGGAGGACTATCTCGCGTTGGAAAATTATTTGAAGGGACTGTCCGTGCATGTCAACATCATCCCCTTCAACGAGTTCGCCGGTGGCGACCTGCGGGGCACGCCGTTGCCGGAGCGAAAACGCTTCGCGGCGCGCTTGAAGGCCGCCGGGTTCGACGTCACGCTGCGCTATTCGCTGGGATCGGACATCGCCGCGGCGTGCGGTCAGTTGGTTCAGCGTAAACAAAAGGAGTCGGTCGCGTGAAAAAGAAGGGCCTCGGTTTTTTGGATGTATTCTGCATCGCCTCGGGCGCGATGATCAGCTCGGGCATTTTCGTGCTGCCCGGCTTGGCTTTTTCCCAGATCGGTCCGGCGATGATCCTCTCCTATTTCATCGCCGGCATGCTCGCGCTCATCGGGGTGTTCAGCGTCATTGAACTGGCGACGGCCATGCCCAAGGCGGGCGGCGACTACTATTTCCTGACGCGCAGTCTTGGGCCGTTGGTCGGGACGGTTTCGGGGTTGCTGAGCTGGTTCGCGCTCTCGCTGAAAACCGCCTTCGCGGTCTTTGGTCTCGCCGAAGTGGTTTATCTGCTGAGCGGCGAGCGCGTCCCGCTGTTCGCCACCGCGGTTCCGGTCACGCTGTTGTTCGCCATGCTGAACATACGCGGCGCGGAAGCGGCCGCGAAGTTCGAGGTGATCCTCGTGGTGACGCTGTTCCTGCTGTTGGGCGCGTATTTCGCGCTGGGCCTGCCGAATCTCGAGGCGTCGCATTTTAGTCCGTTCGTGATCGAAGGCGGCGGATTCAAGGCCATTCTCTCCACCGCGGGGTTCGTGTTCGTTTCGTTTGGAGGGTTGCTCAAGACCGCGACCATCGCCGAAGAAGTGCGCGATCCGCGGCGCAACATTCCGGCTGGCTTCATCGCGGCCACGATCGCCATCACGTTGCTCTACGCGCTGCTGTTGATCGTCACGGTCGGCGTGCTGCCCGGCGAGCAACTGGCGGGGTCGTACACGCCCATCGCCGACGCCGCGCGCCTGTTGGCCGGAAACTGGGGTTACGTGGCGATCACCGCCGCGGCCGTGTTGGCCTTCGTCACCACCGCCAACGCCGGCATCATGTCCGCCTCCCGCTATCCGCTCGCGCTCGGCCGCGACAAGCTGCTGCCGCCCTTCATGGCGAAGTGCAATAAATCGGGCGAGCCCATCGTGGCGATCGCGCTGACGTCCGCGATCATTCTGGCGTCGCTGCTGCTCGACATCGAAAAGCTGGTGAAAGCGGCTTCGGCCGTGGTGATCAGCTCCTACGTGTTGTCCGCGGCCGCGGTCTTGGTGATGCGGCGCAGCGGGTTGACCAACTATCGACCCACGTTCAGAGTGCCGTGGACGCCCTGGCTCCCGCTGTTCGGCATCGTCTGCTTTTCCCTGTTGATCGTCGATATGGGCCTGGCGGCGGTGGAGATCAGCCTCGGATTCGCGGGCGTTGGTTTGCTGATCTATTTCTTTTATGGCCGCAAGCGCACCAACATGGAGTACGCGCTGTTGCACGTGGTGGAAAGCCTCACCAATAAACGGCTCACCACCGATTCGCTGGAGAAGGAGTTGTACGACGTCCTGCACGAGCGCGACGAGTTGGGGCACGACGCGTTCGACGAGGCGCTCAAGACCGCCGCCGCGATCGATCTGGATCCGGGCGCGGACCAGGAGGATCTGCTCGCCGTCGTTTCGCGGACGCTCGCCGAGGGCCTCGACCATTCCGCCGAAGAGGTCCGCGCGCGCTTCATCGAGCGCGAGGAGCAGGGGAGCTGCGTGCTGACGCCGTTCGTCGCGATTCCCCACATCATTTGCGACGGAGAAGGCTTGTTCAAGATCATGCTGATTCGAAGCCGCGAGGGCGTCGCTTTCGAGAACGATGTTTCCGTGCGGGCCTTCTTCGTGATCGCGGGCAGCCGCGACATGCGGCATCTGCATCTCAAGGCGCTCGCGGCGATCGCGCACATCGTGCAACACCCCGA
>JARFRL010000088.1 GCA_029287275.1 Pontiella desulfatans | reverse complement strand
AATCCTGATTCCACAGGTGAAGACATATGGCGCCGAGCGGCGTTCAAGACATTAAACGGAAAATAGCGGCGGGTTAATCGTTGATCAGCTGGGCCGGCTGATGCGTGGCCTGAAGGACCGTCTGCCAGAACCATCCCTTGGGATCGATGTTTTTTCGCTCTCCGATCATCGAGATGGGCAGATGCACCAGTCGATCGTGGTGCAGGCCCACGATCATGTTGGTGCAGCCGGCCATCGCGGCGTGGACCGCGTTGTTGCCCAGGCGCAGACAGTACATCGAGTCGTTCGCGTTGGCGCGGCGGCTGCGGATGTTGTAGCTCGGGTCGAAATACTTGACGTTGACTTCCAGTCCCTTCTTCGCGAAGTGGGCGTTGATCTCGTCGTTCAATAGATCGCCGATGTCCTGCAGGCGTTGGTTGCCCGATTTGTCGGTGGATTTTTTGATTGCGTCGAACAAATGTTGTCCCGCGCCCTCGGCCACGACCACCACCGCGTGCTCCTTGCGCTTAAGGCGTTTCTCAAGCACCTCCAGGAAGCCGTTGGGGCCGTGCAGTTCAAATGGAACCTCCGGAACCAGACAGAAGTTGACCGCGCTGTTGGCCAACGCGGCCGACGCCGCGATCCAGCCGGACTCGCGGCCCATCAGGTTCACGAGGCCGACGCCGTTGCGATAGGCGCGCGCCTCGTTGTGCGCGTTGGTGATGATCTCCCATGTCGACTCGACCGCGGTTTCGAAACCGAACGAACGCTGAATCAGGTCGATGTCGTTGTCGATGGTTTTCGGGATGCCGACCACCGCGATGGGGAGGTTGCGCTCCTTCAGTTTCGCGACGATGTCGCGCGAGCCTCGTTGCGTGCCGTCGCCGCCGATGGTGAAGAGAATGTTGACGCCATAGTGGACGAGGGTGTTGATGATCTCGTCGTCGTCCTGCCGGCCGCGGGAGGACTTCAGGATCGTGCCGCCCCGTTCGTGGATTTCGTCGGTGTTGTCGGTGGTGAGCTCGATGGGATAGTGGTAGTACTTCGCGACCAAGCCCTCGTAGCCGTACTTGAAGCCGAGCACGCGTTTCACGCCATAGCTTTCCAGGCTGCAGAAGGTCAGCGCGCGGATCACGTCGTTGAGGCCGGGGCAAAGTCCGCCGCAGGTCACGATGCCGACGGTCACGTCTTTCGGGTTGAAGAACAGTTTTTCGCGCGGGCCCGCGAGTTCGAAATAATCAATGTCCTGAATCTTTTCGAGCGCGGTGAGTTCCTTGGTGCGGTCCATGCAGGCGATGGCCTCGCCCGCGTAAAAGCGGAAGAGTTGATCTTTAAGCGGAGAATCGTGGGTGGCTTCGCCCAATGTATCCGCTCTGTGAACGTTCAGATTTTCCATCGGAGGTCTCCTAGAATTGCGAAAGGAACCGCGTGTCGTTTTCGTATAGGTTCCGAATGTCGTGAATGCCGTATAAAATCATGGTGATGCGCTCGATGCCCATGCCGAACGCGAAGCCGGTCACGTTCGAGTCGCCATAGCCCACCGCGTTGAAGACGTTGGGGTCGACCATGCCCGCGCCGAGAATCTCGATCCAACCGCTGTTTTTGCAGACGCGGCAACCGTTTCCGTGGCAGACGTGGCAAGTGAAGTCGACCTCCACGCTCGGCTCGGTGAAGGGGAAGAAGTGCGGGCGGAAGCGGATTTTCACGTCCGGACCCATCAGCTCGCGGGCGAAATAGGAAAGCGTGCCTTTCAGGTCGGCCAGCGAGACGTTTTCATCAACGTAGAGTCCTTCCACTTGGTGGAAGTTCGCGGAGTGCGTCGCGTCGGGCGTGTCGCGGCGGTAGCAGCGCCCCGGCGAGATGATCCGTACCGGCGGCTTGTGCTCCATCATGTAGCGCACCTGAACCGGCGAGGTGTGGCACCGCATCAGGTCGCCGTTCTCGAGATAGAACGTGTCCTGCTCGTCGCGGGAAGGGTGATCCGCGGGCGTGTTGAGCGCGTCGAAGTTGTTCCATACCGTTTCGACGTCCGGACCGTCCGCGACGGTGAAGCCGAGCGTCTGGAAAATCTGGGTGATGCGATCGGTGATCTGGGTGATCGGATGCCGCGTTCCAAGGTTCTGCCACTGACCCGGTTGCGTCAGGTCGAACCCCGCTCCACCGGTCGCACCGCCCGCGGCGAGCGCGGTTTGTTTGGTTTTGATCAGCTCCGTCAGCTCGTTTTTCAACTCGTTGACGGTTTTTCCGAACAGCGGTTTTTCTTCCAGCGCGACGTTTTTCAGCTCCTGCATGACCTTTGGAAGCAAGCCTTTGCGCGAGAGATATTCAATGCGCACGGCCTCCAAAGCGTCCGCGTCCGCGGCGGTCTGGGCCTCGCCTAACGCCTTCGCTTTCAGATCGTTCAAATCCTGTAAATTCATAATTTTTCCCCGTTTTCCAAGCTTTGGAAAAACAGCCATCTATCAT
>JARFRL010000038.1 GCA_029287275.1 Pontiella desulfatans | reverse complement strand
CCATAAAGTCCATCAACGAAAAACGTAACTTCTTCGCCAATATCGAAACCACCGGCTCCTGACAATACACCGCTGGCAGATGCATCGGCTGCCGTCGGCGCGGCGTTCAGATTTGTGAACGTGAATGTTTTATCAGCGGTCTCGTCGCCATTTGTATTCTTCCAGCTTACCTGAGCCTGTGTGGCGAGCGCCATACCCACGAACACCGCGGTTATGATTCGAATGCTACTTTTTTTCATTGTTCTCCTCTTTGATTTACTGATTAGCGTTTCATTCATAGAATAAATCTCCATCTTTTTGCTTTCCGAACACCAAGCGCCAAGCACTCCCCGAAGTATTTCTCGAAAAAGGCAACTCCCTGAGTGACGCCTACTTCCTCGATTAATTAGCAATATTGAGCCATAAAAACCAAAAGTTCGCTCAACGCTAAGTCTCAATGTTTCAACCGAGACTCTCATTTTGAGATAAAAGCGGATGTTTCCGCGCGCTTGGCAGGCATTGAACGCGAACGGCAAACGGTTCTCACCACGCGCGGATTCGGCTGGGCCGATGAATCCAGTCCACTCCTAAGACGTTCGCCGCGAGCGATTACGCGAGCCCGATCCCGCCGTCAGAAAAAGGCGGTTTGGGCGTGAAGCGTGGCGCTGGCCGACTCAACGAGACGCGACCTGGCGACTCACAAAGACCAGAGCGCGAGTCGTGAGGATGAATGTCACTTATTGGCCGGTGGGTCCGCGCGGTAACGCGATGGCGTCACACCATACCGCGTCTTGAAGACGCGGCCAAACTGGGTCGAACCTTCAAACCCAACCTCATAACCGACTTGAGTGATGTTCAGAGAGGAGCCCATTAAAAGCTTGGCCGCCCGCGCGAGTCGGATTTCGTTGATCATCTTCATGGGCGTTATGTTGGAAAGCGCCTTTAGCTTGCGATGCAAATTGCTCACGCTCATGTTCAGCTCGTCGGCGAGGCCGTCGGGATTGAACGCGGAGTCGCCCATGCGTTCCTCGATCACGCGCCGCGCCTGTTCCATGAAATCGCGCTCCATCACGCTTTCGGGAAGCGCCCGTTCCCAGTCGGGAAGAGATTCCCGCCCCATCCGCGCCCGAATCAACCGTCTAGATTCCAAGAGGTTGCGAATTCTAATTTCCAGCAATCGCATGTTAAAAGGCTTGGTCACATAATCGTCCGCCCCGGTCTCGAGGCCCTCGATTTGGTTTTCAACCGAGGTCTTGGCGGTCAGCATGATGACGGGAACATGGGAGGTGCGCGTGTTGGTCTTGAGTTGCTTGCACAGCTCGATTCCATCCATGAGGGGCATCATTAGATCGGTGACGATCAGATCCGGAATCGTTTCAAGCGCCCGTTCGAGCCCCTCGCGCCCGTTGGTCGCCATGATCACTTGGTAGTTTTCCATCAACTCCAGATAGATGAGCCGAAGCATGTCTGAATCATCCTCAACCACCAAAAGGGTCGCCTTTTCCTGCTCTTCATCAAAGGGATGGTTCTTCGCTTTATTTTTCATGCTCGTTCCTTGCTATTCTCTCGGATGCTTCATCCCGATCAATCGGTAGAAGCACGCTGAACCGCGAGCCGGGATTTTCGTTGTCCGGATGAATCGGGCTTTCCGCCCAGATCGTCCCGCCCATAAGCTCCACGAGCTCTTTCGTGAGATTAAGCCCGATTCCCGATCCATCCACGATCGATTTTTCAGGGACTCGGTAAAATCGGTCGAACACGCGCTGTTGATGAACCGGCTCAATACCAGGCCCCGTGTCTTCCACGGTCAACAGGAGCGCTTCACGCCCGCCCTCATCCGTGGTTTTTTTCATGACGACTCGAACGCGTCCCTTGGAAGGCGTGTACTTTATCGCGTTGTTAATTAGATTCTGAGCGATTTTTCTGAGTTTCTCCGCGTCGAACCACCCATGTAGTTCCTCCTCGCTCTCGAGCGAGCAATCCATTTGCTTCGAGAGCGCGGCCGGCCGCAAACCTTCCATCACTTCTCGGACGCATCCCGCGATGTCGCCTTCCGCCACATCGATTCGCATCTTCCCCTGCTCAAGTTTTCGGAAATCCAACAATTGCGTGGCAAGTCCCCACACTCGGTTCGAATTCCGCAGCGCCATGGTAAGCATTTCGCGTTTTCCCTCATCCCGTTCGGATTCCAGCAACCGTTCCAGCGGTCTGGATATCAGGGTCAACGGCGTGCGGAGTTCGTGCGAGATGTTGGTGAAGAACCCCGTCTTGATTTGGTCGATTTCCACCAGATGCCGCGCGCGGTCTTTCAACCGCTTTTCGTGGATGTAGATCAAGGTCCAGAGAAAGAAGGCGGTGCTCACGACCATCATGAGAATCATGCCGATGAACCAGGCCCGGCGCCAGATGGGCAGTTCGACCGTGAAGGAACTCAAGGCGGGAGTCGGATCAACATTAAAATCGCGGTCGCGCGCCCTTACCTCCAGCGTGTGCCGCCCGCTGCTCAAATTCAAGAAGGTCTTGCCGCTCGCGTACGAAAACGGCGCCCACGGTTCCTGATCCACGCGCCAGGAATACTGCAGTTTATTCGCCTGGGTGTTGCCCCAAGGATCATTCCCAGACCACGAAACAAAGAGGTTCCCGGCGGAGTCCACCAGTTCAAGATGCTGTTCGACGCGGGTATTCGGCGCGAGGGAATCGGCCAAGTAGCGCGTCGTGAGAAAACTTTTTTCGGAATCGAGGTTCATGGTGACGAGCGGTGATCGGGCGTCCTTGTTCGAAAAATTGAACCAGATGGCCCCGTCGGCCGACTCCCGCAAGCCGCCACTTCGACTCGACATTCCGAAATCCGGACCGAACACGCCACCCGTCCAACCCTCCCCGTCAAACCGGCTAATGCCCGCCTCGTCCGCCGCGAGCAATGTTCCATCGCGCAGCACCAGCAAATCGACCACGAGCTTCCCCGCCAGCCCGTCCTCGTCCGAAAACTTTCTCCAATGGCCGTCCTCTTGGCGATAAACACCGAAAAGGCCCTTCGCCACCCACAGACGACGTTCTTGGTCCACCACCATATCGTGGGTATGAACCGAGGGCAGATCCGGCACGGCCCGAAGTTCTTCGGATTCCAATTCATATTGATGAATAGCGGACGCCCCCAGCCAAAGCGCGTCCGCCCGGGTCTGGGCGAATCGCGCGACGGTGTATGGAATCAGGCGGGAAGCGTGGTGCGTCAGCAGTTGAACCTTGCCCGCCGGCGTCACTTCGTATTGGAGCGCGCCGCCAACGTCGAGAGAAGAGCCCAGTCGATTGCCCATGGCCCCGAACCACAGGGTCCCATCTTCCGCCTCCAGCACCCCGAGTTCAATATACAACGCGAACTCCGGATGCTCATACCGCGTCCAGGCTTCGCCGTCGAACACGCCAATGGCCGCTCGATCCCGATGGCTGCCCGCCGCCCAGAGCAACCCGTGGCTGGAAGCGAATAGAGACCGCGGCCAGTCGATTATATCGTCGGCTAATTTAT
>JARFRL010000033.1 GCA_029287275.1 Pontiella desulfatans | reverse complement strand
CGGTCCGCCATCCCAATTTGACGGATTTCCCGCACCGCTTTGATGACAATAGGCGCAGTTGACCGCCAAATAGGATCGGAATCGCGCTTCAAGACTGGCCCGCGTGTCATCAGGTCGCGCATGGCGAGGCAGATCGATCACCTCGCTAGGCGCGTCGGTCAAATATCCTGCGTCGCGAAGCGTCGCGATCTGGTTCCCGGGAAACTCGCCCAGGGGGTATTCTCGATTCAATTGCCGCGTGTTGAAACTGAGCGCGTGGCCGGCGCCGGGAAGATGACATGTGATGCATTGGGAGCGGCCGGGGACGCGCCAATTTTGTAGAACCGCGTCGCCGTCGTCCATGATGTCCAAGGTGAAATCTTCCCCCGCGGCCGGCACGAGGAAGGCTTCCGTCTCCTCATCGTTCCATCGATAACTCACGCCGTAAGTCCCATCATCGTTCTTCACGAGAAGACGGGTTTCCAAGCGTTTGCGCGTCGCCGGATCGCCGCGTTCCGTTTCGATTTCAAAATGCTTGATCCAGACCATGCCTGAAGGGAACGTCCAAGGTTCCTCCGCCGCGAAGGCGAATGTGTTCGTCAAATCCGGAATCACGAACCAGCGATCTTTAATCGCGTGGTCGGACCAGAACGCGAGGTTTGGTTCATAGCGCAGCACGCCGGGATTCGGGCTTAAATCCGACAAGTCGGCGAACACTCCGGTTTCAGACAAGGTGGCGGGAAAATCGTTCGTCGGGGCTCCCGCGACCAAGCGCTGAACCTGCCCCTCGTTGATGCTGGCGACAAGCACGTCGCCATTACTCGGGTCGTAACCGAATCCGACCGGCCCAGACGTTCCGGCCAGGCGCGCGACGGTCACGTTGGTCGCGTTGTTGTCCAACGTCCAGATATTGCCGCTGGTATAGTCGCCGAAAACATACTTTCCGATGAGCTCCGGATACGTTGTTCCGCGATAAACCACCCCGCCGGAAATGGAGCGCCCTTCAAACTCGCCGGTGCCGCGTTCGTATTCATATATCGGCCCACTATGAACGAAGCCGGCCGGCGCGGGCGCTTTGGGACCGGCCAACGAAGCCTCGAAAAAGGCCCATCCGTAATTACCGCCATTCGTCACGATGTTGACTTCCTCGCGCGCGTTCTGCCCGACGTCCGCGCAATACAATTCGCCGGAAAGCGGATCGAAGTGAATCCGCCAAGGATTGCGAAGGCCGACCGCGAAGAACTCCGTGATGACGTCCGACGGCGCGATCGCGCCTTCGTTGAAGTTGGTCGCGCCGACCCAATAATTATCGACCGGAACCGAGTAGTTGGCGTTGCCCAAACCGTTCGTGATGACGGAAGGATGCGGATTGGGTTCCAGATTTCCGGGTTTCTTGTCGACGTCGACGCGGAGCAGCCCGGCGAAATAATCCTTGGTGATGGTTTGGCTATTGTTCCACTGGTCGTTGGATCCTCCCTCGTCCCCGACTGAAACATAGAGGTAGCCGTCCGGCCCGAATTGCAGGTCGCCGCCATTGTGATTCCCCGCCTCGTCCAACTGCTCGATCAGAACCTGTTCGGAGGAGGCGTCGGCCAAGTTGGGATTCGCGGAAACGCTAAACCGCGAGACGCGCTGATGAAGTTGCCCGGAGATATCGACGGAGTAGAAAACATAAAAGTAACCGTTGGTCGCGTAGTCGGGATGGAAGGCCAAGCCGAGAAGGCCGGATTCCCCGCCCGAATTCAGCGACTCCGAAGGGCGGCCCGCGAGCATGTTCGGGAT
>JARFRL010000383.1 GCA_029287275.1 Pontiella desulfatans | reverse complement strand
AAGTCGCGGTTCAGTTCAAGGTGCCGCCTTTGCAACTTTTCCAACAGGTCGAGTGCGAGGACGATGTCTGCGACATCACGCGGATCAAACCCAACACGCTCATTTTCCAGATTCAGCCCAACGAGGGCATCTTTTTGAAGGCACCAAGCGCCCCGGCATGCGGTTCGTGGTGGAGGACGTGAAGATGGACTTCTCCTATTCCGGCACCTGGAACAAATCTTTGCCGGAGGCCTATGAGCGGTTGCTGCTCGACACCTTGCACGGCGACTCCACGCTCTTCACGCGGTCCGACGAAGTGGAGGCCGAGTGGCGCGTCGTGCAACCGATTCTCGATCATCTCAAAGAGCTCAAGCCTTTCGCGTACGAGCCCAACTCGTGGGGCGTTCCCGAGGCCGACTGGCTTTTCCATGGTGTTGAAGGACGTTGGAGAAACAAATAGGTGGAAGCCTTTTTCGTATATCTGACCGCGAAGGACGCCGCCGAGGCGAAATCCATCGCGCGAACCGTCGTCGCCGAGCGGCTCGCGGCCTGCGCCAACCTGCTCGGAGAAACGCGGTCGATCTATTGGTGGAACGGCGAGCTGGTCGAGGACGGCGAGGTCGCGCTGATTCTAAAAACCTCCGGCGAACGCAAGAACGAGCTCATCGACCGCGTCCGCGAGCTCCATTCCTACGACACGCCCTGCGTCGTCTGCCTGCCCATCGCCGACGGTAATCCCGACTTCCTCGACTGGATCGCCGCCGAAACGCGGCCCGCGGATTAGTCCGCTCCGCGGCGCGAGCCCCGCGGAAAAAACTTGATGAACGGCTCTAATGAATGGACATTACCCCGCTTATGTCCACGCGCTATAAAATCAAAGTCTCGTACGACGGCACCAATTATTCCGGTTGGCAGGTCCAGCCCAAGCACCGGACGGTGCAGGGCGAACTGGAGCGTTTGCTCGCGGAAATGACCGATACCAAGCACGTTCGCGTCGAGTCGTCGGGCCGCACCGACACCGGGGTTCACGCCCGCGCGCAGGTCGCGCATTTTGATTTGCCGAAGTCGGTGACGCCGAAATATTTCATGCGCGGGCTCAACGCGCAGCTCGACCGCGATATTCGGATCACTTCGCTCGAACAGGTTCCGGACGAGTTTCACGCGCGGTTCAGCGCGGTGGGCAAGGAATACCGGTATTTCATCTACAACGGGCTGGTTGTTCCGCCGACCAAGCGGCTTTATCGCTTGCAGGAAGGCCGCAAACTCGACGTCGAGCGCATGCGGGCCGCGGCCGCGCTGCTGGTGGGCGAGCACGATTTCGCGCCCTTCGCCGCCAATCGTAAAGTGCCGATCAAAAGCACGGTCCGAACCATCCACTCGTTTTACGTGCGCAAGCACGGCGCGGACATCACGCTGGAGGTTCAAGGCAACGGCTTTCTCTACAAAATGGTTCGCGGCCTCGCGGGCTTTCTGATTCATGTGGGCATGGGGCGGCTCGAGCCCGAGTCCGCGCTGGATATTCTCGAGCATGGAAAACGAACCGCGAAGGTTCAAACCGCCCAGCCGCACGGCCTTTTTCTCTGGAAAGTGTTCTATTGACCGACCGGGCGACGGCCGGAAATCAAAGAACCGGAGCCATGAGCGCGGCGAGGTTTTCGCCGAGTTTCTGGGCGCGCGGGCGCCGGAGCCAAGCGTTCAAGTCGAGCTCGACGCTTTGGTCGATATCCTCGCGGATCATTTGCTTTAGCTTTCCCACGTTGGCCTCGTCCTCGAACAGCACCGTGGTCTCGTAGTTCAGTTCCAAACTACGGACGTCGATGTTCGCCGTTCCCACGAGCGCCACGCTGTCGTCAATGACCATCGCCTTCGCGTGAATGAACGGTGGCTCGCGTTGAAAGATCCGCGCGCCGGCTTCCAAAAGTTCCTCGTAGAGCGCTTTCGAGGCCATGCCCGCGTACTTGTGATTGTTATGTTTTGGCACGATGATTCGCACGTCCACGTCGCGCCGCGCCGCGGAGCGCAGGGCTTTGACCAGATCGCTGGTCGGCACGAAGTAGGGCGTCACGAGCAGGATCTGCTCGCTGGCCATGATGATGGCGTTGAAGAACGCTTCGGCCACCATGCCGGGAGGGGAGGCGGGGCCGCTGTCGAGAACGCGGGCGCGGGCTTTGCCGACCGAGAGCACCGGTGGAAAGAGATCGGCGTCGAACAGGGTTTCGATCGGTTGCCGAGACATGAAATACCAGTCGCTCAAGAAGGAGAGTTGCAGTTCATGGACGAGAGGGCCTTCCACCATGAAGTGGTAGTCGCGGATGGCTTCGCGGCCTTTGGACGTGGTGTTTTCGGACGCGATGTTCACGCCGCCGAAAAAACCGACGCGGCCATCCACCACCAGGTTTTTTCGGTGATTGCGCAGGTTGATTTGAAACTGGGCCTTGAGCGGGTTCGCCTGGGTCCATCCGATGATTTCCAGGTTGGGAATGTTTTTGTACTGGCGAAACATTCCGGTGAGGTAGGCGCGGGTCGAGCCGAAGCGGTCGAACAGTAGACGGACCTTGACGCCTTCCTCGGCCTTGTCTTTGAGGGCGTCGAGAAATTTACGGCCCACTTCGTCGCGGTGGAAAATGAAGCTCTGAAGGTGGATGTGGTGTTCGGCGGAGCGGATCGCCTGTAGCATGAGCGGATAAGCCGCGTCGCCACTGACCAGCGGGGTGATTTCGTTGGAGCTCAGCAAGGGGTGGTCCGGATTAAGGGCGTCGATGGACAGGTTGAGTTTTCGGCTGAGGGGGTTTTTGAGCTCGGCGGAAGCGACGCGGTAATCGACGCGCCAGGCGTCCAGCGGCCCGTTGTTGACCAGCCGTTCGTCGCGGCGGGCCATCATCGACTGATTGGTGGTTCGGCGTTCGAGGCCTTTGACCGCGACGCGGTCGACGCCGAAGGCGAGATAGAGCATGGGGCCGAAAACCGGGAAGGACCACGCGACGAAGATCCATAGAATGGTCGCGCTCGCGTTGCGGCGGCGTTGGAGCGCGTGAAAGGTGACGCCGATGAAGGCGACGATGTGCAACGCCGTGCTGAACACGACCCAGAACGTGAGATCGAACGAGGTTTCTTCCATGGGATCATGCTAGCGAGTGGCGTTGAAAATGACAGTTAAAAGTACGCGCGCGGTGTTGCCATCTCCGGCGAAGGGATTACATTCAGACAATGAAGTTCATGCTCTACAACATCTGTTACGCGACGCACGGAAACCAAAAGAAATTCCCCTTGCTCGGCATGCTGGGCCGAACGCACGATCATCTGGACGAGATCATCGAGTTCATCGACGGCGCGGATCCCGACGTGATCGGGCTGGTGGAGGTTGATAGCGGTTCCTATCGTTCCGGCCGAAAGAGCCAGGTGGAGAAAATCGCGGACAAGCTGGGTCACTTTCATTCCTACTGCTCGAAATACGCCGTTGATTCGCGTTGGCAACGCATTCCGATATACAACAAACAGGGCAACGCCTTTCTCGCCAAGGACACGATTCAGGCCGAGAAGTTTCATTATTTCGAGCAAGGCATGAAGAAGCTGGTGATCGAGTTGGAGCTCGAGAACATGACCTTTTTTCTGGTTCATCTGGCGCTTCGCTACAAGACGCGCCAACAGCAGATTCTGTATCTCTACCACCTGATCAAGAAGACGAACCGGCCGTATATTCTGGCGGGCGATTTCAATCTATTCACGGGTGAGCGCGAGATTCAACTCCTGCTCGCCGCCTCGAATCTGCGGAACGCCGATCCGTCCATGCAGCCGTCCTATCCGAGCTCGAACCCCAAACGACACCTCGATTTCATTCTGCACAGTCCGGAAATCAAGGTGAACTCGTTCGAGATGCCGCGGACGCTCCTTTCGGATCATCTGCCGTTGGTGATCGATTTCGAGGTGGAAACCTAGCCGTTCTCGCGCCGGAAAAACCCTGTACTTGAAAATCGCGACGGGCTAGCATCGCTCTTGACTAAGGAGAACGCATGAATGAATTTCTGATAGGTATCGTCGTGGCGCTGGTAGGCGTGGGCGCGTTTTGGATTTGGCGGAAAACCAAAAAGAACACGTCGGCCAAGGAGGTCCGCGTGTTCTCGAGCATCGAGCAACTCAAGGCGATTGGTCAGCTGTCGGTTTATAAAGTGCTAACGAAGGAGATCGTCACCGAGACCGACCACACGTGGGGCGAGTTCGGAAACCGCTATCTGGGCTGGGTGCTGAGCGGCAAGAAGATGGCCATGATCTTCGAGTTCGAAATCGACTTCCGCTATAATCTGCGAAGCCCGCGGTTCGAGATAAACGAGACGGGATCGAACACCTACGCGATCACCATGCCGCCGTGCGACTACGAGGTGCATATCCGCGATATCCGCTTTTACGACGAACAGGGGTCGAAACTCTTGCCGTGGCTCCTGCCGGATCTCCTGAACGGTTTTATTAGCGGGGGCTTCTCGGAAGACGACAAAAACAAACTGGTCGACGCGGCCAAAGGGCACGCCTCGAAACAGGCGTTGGAACTGATCAACAACATTCAGTCCGAGGTGCAGAAGTCGGCGAAAACCACGCTCGAATCCATCAGCCGCGCGTTTGGCGCCACCGACATCGAGTTCAGCTTCTCCCAACAGACCGCGACGGAAGTCGAGGTCGAGGTTTCGGAAAAGATCGCTTCCTGATCGGTTTCGAGCCGCGGACGCGAAAAAAGCCGCCCGAATGGGGCGGCTTTGTCGGCGTTCCGAGGGAATCCGCTTATTTCGCGGTGATTCGCTTTACGTATTCCTTGTCCTCGTCGGATAAGGCGCTCCCGGGAATGGTCGCTTCTTTGCCGTTTTTGGCGTTTTTGATGGTGACCTTTCCGGCTTCGATTTTCACGAATTTGGCGTTAACGGAGATCTCTTTGCCCTTCATCGAGATGGTCCAGTCGCGGTAGTCGATGACTTCGCCGTTCGCGGAGGTTTCTTTGGGAACGGCCGGGATTCCGCCGCCCGCGGCGGCGACTTTTTCGTCTCCGCCTTCAAGCTTGGGATTCTTCACGAAACTGACGGGGATTCCGTCGATTACAATTTTGGCCGTCGGGCCTTTGTCCGGGATAGGGAGGTTGAAGTAGCTTGTATTTCCATCTTCGTCGCTTTCGCCCGAATCAAGCAAGATGGCGCCTTCCTCATAATCGGCACCCTCGTAACTCGTCGCGTAAAAACCGAGATATTCGGGTTTGTTGTTGAAGATGATGACGCGGTAGCTGCCGTCTTTCAACGACGCGTTGTAGATGTGGTAATAATCATCCTCACCATCCGGCGCTTCAAATTTCATCGCGCACAGATTACTGATCTTCATGCGCTCTACGTAGTGTTCGTCGCCGATTTCTTTCAGGAGCGCCTCGACTTCCCTTTTGTCCGGATCATTTTTCTTTGTTGCCGCCTCTGAGTTTCGCGGCGTGAATATCGCGGCCGCGATCGTGGCGCACATCATCGCTGAAAGTAACTTTTTCATCCCATTTATCTCCTGTCAGTGGTTTAACGCTGAACAAAACCATGTTCAGCCGTCTCAAAGTTAAAACCATATATAGGGGTTTTAGATTAAAACCTCCATGTTTTTTAGGGGATATTTGAGTTTTTAGCGCGCGTTAATATAAAAATACGAACTTGGCAGGGCGGAAGGTGTTCTGCATAATCCGCCTCCTTTTTGAACCTCATAACCAAGGGAACACCACTATGTATAGCGCGTCAGACCTCAAGAAAGGCTTGAAGATCGAGATCGACGGCGATCCGTGCATGATCACGAATTTCGAGTTTTCCAAACCCGGGAAGGGCCAAGCCCTCTATCGCTGCAAAATCAAGAATCTGGTTACCGGAAACACCTTCGACAAAACGTATCGCTCGGTCGAAAAAGTGAATCGTTGCGCGCTGATCTCGCGCGACTACACGTTCTCATACATCGATGGCGACAACTACGTCTTCTCGGACAACGACACGTACGAGGAAGCCATTCTCAATAAGGAGTTGCTCGGTGATCTCAAGTATTTCATCGTCGATGACATGCAGGTGGAAATCCTGTTTCACAACGAGCGCGCCCTCGACATCACGTTGCCGAACTTCGTTGAGATGACCATCGCGGAGACCGAACCCGGCGCCCGCGGCGACACCGCCACCAACGTCATGAAACCGGCCAAGCTGGAAAACGGCTACGAAATCAACGTGCCGATCTTCATCAACGAAGGCGACGTGGTTCGCATCGACACCCGCACGGGAACCTATTCCGACCGCGTTTCCAAGGGCTGATGCGGAACGATGGCGTAAAACGCAGAGACGCCCTGACGCGAAGCGTCCGGGCGTTTTTTCATGAGCGCGATTACGTCGAGGTCGAGACGCCGATTCGGCTGAAGATTCCCTGCATGGAGCTTCATATCGACGCGGAGGCGAGCGGCGACCACTTTTTGCGCACCTCGCCCGAGATGTTTCACAAACGCCTGCTCGCCGCGGGGCATGAGCGGATCTTCGAGCTCGCGAAGTGTTTCCGAAGCGGCGAGCGCGGGCCGCTGCATAATCCCGAATACACCATGCTGGAGTGGTACGCCGCCAACGCCGACTACATGGACGTTCTGGAGCTAACCAAAGCGCTGATCGCGAGCGTCTGGTGCGATGGGCCGTCCGACTGGAAAATCCTTGCCGTCTCCGCCGCGTTCATGGAGTTCGCCGGTTGGGATCCCGCGGGGAATTACGACGAGGATCGGTTCGACGTCGATTTGGTTGAGAAGGTCGAGCCCGCGCTCAAGGCGATCGGCGGCGCGGTCGTGCTGAAGGATTATCCGATCGAGGCCGCGGCGCTTTCCCGACCCAAACCTGGCGAGCCGCTGCTCGCCGAACGCTGGGAGCTTTACATCGACGGGGTGGAGCTGGCCAACGCGTATTCCGAGCTGACGGATCCAGACGAACAGCGCCGCCGGTTCGTGAACTGCGCGGCGGAACGCGCCGCGATGGGAAAAGCCGTCTATCCGATCGACGAGGCGTTCATTCAGGCGGTGCGCGAAATGCCGCCGGCCGCGGGCGTCGCGCTGGGCGTGGATCGCCTGCTGATGCTTATGCTGGGGGAGTCTTCTTTGGATCCAGTTCTTCCATTTCGTTGATCACCGGAACGATCGGCCGCTCCAGATTCTCCTGCTCGACGGTGTGGAATTCCTTCACCGTTTTTTCGAGGTTGCGCAACTGCTTCGCGACGTCGTTGAGCCGAAACTCGATGGAATTGAGAATCCAGAACTGGAAGTGCTCCACCTTGGTGGATTTGTGCATCATCCAAATGATTTTGATCGATACCAGCAGCACCGCGATCTCGAGCGAGAACAGGGGGGGAATGATCGGATTCTTAATGTGAAGCAAATGGTTGATGAAGTCGTTCGTCGCCAAAAGCGAGATGGCTAGAATGAATCCCGAGTTCACCCAACGGTCCTGTTTCTCCGCGTTTTTGCCGCCGATCTGCCCCATGAGCTGGCGGATCTTCTCTTTTTCCTTCTTAAACTGATCAAGCTCCTGTTTCAGTTTGATCGGGTCCAGTTCTTCCATTTCAAAACTCCACGTTGATTGGTTGAAGTATAAGTTCATGACCGCTTTCATCAACAATTAAGCGTGTCAATCATCGCGGACGCGTGCTAGAACCCGTCAACATTTTTCAAGGGACGTCGCGCATGGGGAAAAAACTAAGAATCGGCGTGGCCTGCGGGGGAACGGGTGGCCATATCTTTCCGGGATTGGCGACCGCCAACGAGCTCGTCGCCCGCGGCCATGAAGTAACGCTGTGGATGGCTGGCAAGGATATCGAGAACGACGCGGTCAAAGCGTGGAAGGGCGAGATCATCACCATCCCATCGGAGGGCTTCCAGTTCGGGCTTTCACCGCGCAGCGTTAAAACGGTTTTCAAGCTGTTCAAAGCCTATCGTCTGTCGCTGTCGAAAATGCGCGGCCGCGCTCCGGACGTCATGCTGGCCATGGGCAGCTACGCGTCCTTCGGCCCGGTGAAAGCCGCCGCGAAACTCGGCGTGCCCTATGTGTTGCACGAGGCGAACCTGCTTCCCGGCCGCGCGGTTTCGCTGCTCGCCCGCGACGCCGACACCATCGCCGTGAGTTTCGAGAAAACCGGTTATTATTTAAAACACCACAACATCGTTCTCACCGGCATGCCGTTGCGCAAAGACATTCAACTCGCCTGCGACGCGCCCCGCGGCGAAAGAGCCGAAACCGATCCGCTCCGCATCATGGTCATGGGCGGAAGTCGCGGCGCGCGAGTGCTCAATGAAGTCATCCCGCGCGCGCTGGCCATGGCCGCCGAAAAAGGCGTGGCGCTGGAGGTCGAGCACATCGCGGGCCTGCAGGAAACCGAGGCGATCGAGGCCCTCTACGCGAAAGCGGGCGCTAAAGCCAACGTCCACCACTTCGTCCAACGCATGGAAGAGATTTATCTCAAGACCGATTTGGCCATCTGCCGTTCCGGCGCCGCGACCTGCGCGGAGCTCGCGGTGTTCGGCGTGCCGGCCCTGTTGGTTCCCTATCCGCACGCGGTCCGCGATCATCAAATGAGCAACGCGCGGATCATGCAGGACTCCGGCGCCGCGGACGTCGTGGCGCAGGAAGACCTGACCGCGACCTGGCTGCGCGATTACCTGGTCAGCGTTTCCGAGAAACCCGCGCGCCTCGAGCGCATGGCCGCCGCGATGAAAAAACGCGGCCAATCCAACGCCGCCGATCAGCTCGCGGATCTGCTCGAGAAAGTGGGCGGAGCCTAGGCGTGAGTCCGGTCGATCAGGCTGAGGCGCTCATTCAAAAAGGCGGCCGCGCGCATCTCATGGGCATCGGCGGCATCGGCATGGCCGGCGTCGCCTGGTTGCTCAAAGCGCGCGGCTTCGACGTTTCCGGTTGCGATCTCCAAAGCAATCGCCAGACCGACTGGCTGCGCCGGGGCGGCGTCGCGATTGAGTTCGGACACGACGAACGACACGTCTCGGCCGGGATCGACTGGCTCATTCGCTCGACCGCGGTTCCCGATTCGCATCCTGAAGTAAGGCGCGCGCTGGAGGCCGGAATCCCCGTGTCGCGCCGCGGCGAGGTGTTGCCGGCGCTCGCGCGAGACCGCGTTTGCGTCGCGGTGAGCGGCACGCATGGAAAAACCACGACCACCGCGATCATCGCCCAGATTCTGGGGAGCGGGTTTTGCGTGGGCGGCGAAATCGCGGGGGTCGAGGGCGTCGCCCGCGACGGCGACGTGTTGGTGGTCGAGGCCGACGAGTCCGATGGAACGGTCGCGGGCTACGCGCCCGATTACGCGGTCATAACCAACATCGAATACGACCACATGGAGCATCATGAATCCGAAGCGGCGTTCGCTCGCTGTTTCGAAAAGCTGATCGATCAGACGAAGACCGCGGTTTACTACCGCGCGGACGATCCGATCTCCAATCGACTGTGCGCGGGAAATCCCAAATGCGTCCCGTTCTCTTTGCCTGCCGAACCTTTTCAGCTTCCCTTGCCCGGAAATCATAACCAATGGAACGCCGCCGCGGCGGTCGCGGTGTCGCGCCATTGGAAGTCCGACGGGGAAATCCGCGCCGCGTTGCTCGATATCAAACCGGTGGGGCGGCGCTTCGAAACCGTTTTCAGCGCCCTTGGCGTTTGCGTTGTTTCCGACTACGCGCACCACCCGACGGAGATCGCCGCGCTGATCCAAACCGCGCTGGAGCTGAAGCCAGGTCGCCTGCTCGGAATCTTTCAGCCGCATCGATACACCCGCACGCTCGCGCTCGGCGCGGATTTTCCGCCGAGTTTCGCCGGCTTGGACCTCCTATGGCTCGTTCCGGTCTACGCCGCGTCCGAGCATCCGCTCGCGGGCGGAACCTCCGCGGATCTCGCCGCCCGCTTTCCCGGGGAATGGGACAGCCGCCTCCAGCTCTGTCCAACATTGGAAGACGCTTGGGCCGCGGTTCAGTCGGAGCTGCGCGTCGGCGACGTGTTGCTGATCATCGGCGCGGGGGACATTGAGCAGGTCGCTGATTGGGCGAGTAAGTGGTACCCCGGAGAGGGCTCGAACCTCCTACCTACGGATTAGGAATCCGTCGCTCTGTCCAGATGAGCTACCGGGGTGTCAGAGAAAAAACAGCTTCCGAAATCAACCGCGAAACCGCAAGCCCGAAGCAAAAAGAAAACCCGATCCGCTAGGCGAATCGGGTTTGAAATGGAGCGAGCGAAGAGATTCGAACTCTCGACAACCACCTTGGCAAGGTGGAGCTCTACCACTGAGCTACGCTCGCGTTTTCCTCGAAAGGAGCGCCTATAGTATGCGTGGGCGTTCGCTTTGCAAGTCGTTTTTATTGGAAAAAACCAGCGGTGGCGCCGCGGG
>JARFRL010000313.1 GCA_029287275.1 Pontiella desulfatans | reverse complement strand
GTGGTCGTGGAGCCTGAACCCGTTGTCGCACCCGAGCCCATTGTGAAGCCGGAGCCGATCGTGGTGGCCGCGGAGCCGGAAATCGCGCCGGAACCCGAACCGGAGCCGATACCTGTTGAAGAACCTGTTCCCGAAGAGACTCAATTGAGCGCGTTGCTCGCGTCGCTCGGTTCCCGCGGGGGAGAGGATCCGGCTCGAACGCCCGCGGTTGAGGAGTCAAGTGAAACCAGTGAGCTCGAGGCGTTGGTCAAGCAGCTGGAGGAGACCCCGCCGGAGTCGTCTTATGTTGAACCCGAGACCGCTACCGAGTCGCCGCGGATTCCCGCGCCGGAACCGATCATCTCCGATGGGCGGCCGGTTGAATATGTTTCCAGTAGCAAAAGCGCGAAGAAACTCGAGGAGCTGTTGAGCAAAGGTAAGCCAAAGACCAGCGGATCGTTGGGATCGTTCCTGGATGGATTGGTGGAGGATATTAATGAAAAACCCTAGAAAATTTTATCAAGCAGAGCTCGTCCGCGCCCCGCTGGCCGCGCTTTTCGTCACGATGTTGGCGATCGCCGCGTCGGGCGATGAATCGAAAATCGTCAGTGGCACGGATGATGCTATGAATGAAGGGTCCTCGGTTAGGCGAGACCCCTTCTGGCCGGTGGGTTACGCGCCGGAAAGCGTGAAACCCGTTGAAGGGCAAGCCAAGCGGGTGGCCAAGCCAACCTTGGAAAACGACTGGAACACGGCGATGAGAAAAGTGGTTATCAATGGAGTCAGCAGTCGGGCGAAGAATGAGTTCTTCGCCGTGATCAACGGACAGGTCAAAAGCGTGGGCGATAATGTGACGGTGAACCACGAGGGAACGATTTACACATGGGCGGTTGACAGCATCACGCCGCCAGGGTCAGTGAAGCTGCGCCGCGTTTCAGCGCTTTAAGTTTTAATACTAACAGGGAACTAAAAGGTGAAGGTAATGAAGGTAAACACAGCAATCAGTTTCGGAGGAGTCTTGGCGGTCGTTCTATTGGCTGGAACCATGGCCGACGCGCAGCAGGAGAAAATCGAGGATCAGGAGTTGTTGAACCTTCTACAAACGGTCAACGACGAACCCGCGTCCAATCCCGTCGAACGCGCCACCGAAACGCTGGAGGTCGTCGACGCGCTCGTCGCCGAGGCGGACGAGGTGATGGCCGACGCGGCGATGGTCGAAACGAACGCGGTGGTGGACGATCTTGAGATCGCCGCGGTCGATGAAAGCGCCGCCTTCACCGAAGGCAACCTGATTTCCGTTCGCCTCAACCGCGTGAGTCTGGACGAGGCCATCAACCTTTTCGCGCAGCTTTCCGGCGCGAACATCATCGTGCCCGAGCTGACCGAAGCCGCCCAGATTTCCGTCAATCTTCAGGACGTCGAATGGCGCCCGGCGCTTCAGTCGATTCTCGACACCTACAACTACGAGCTTTATCAGCGGGTTTCCGGCTCCAACGTCTACGCGGTCCGTCGCCGGCCCGCCGGCGCGCCGGAACCGCAGGTGGTCGAGACCTTCAAGCTGGAATACGCCACGGTTCCGAACGCCGCCGCGCTGATTCGCGAGCTGCTTCCGCCGGACGCGAAGGTTTCCGAGTTCGCCTCGCGCAACATGATCGTCGTGAAAAGCACCGAGTCGAGCCTCAGCGAGGTCCGCGCCGTGCTGGAAACCATCGACGAGGTGCGCGAACAGGTTTACATCGAATCCAAATTCATGGAACTCACGGACGACGCCCAGAAGGATCTCGGCATCGACTGGTCCGTGTTGCAGAGCTACAGCGCCGGAACGGTGGGGTCCACTGAACGTCGGTACGCGGAAACCGAACAAACCGACGACACCAGTAGCTGGTTCCGCGACGTGAACGGTCAGCCTTACGAACAGGCGGAAGGGTATTCCGAAACCCAGCGCGGCGGAGCGGGCAATCCATTCACGCTTTCGGGCGTCACGCCCACCGCGGGTAGCGTCGCCACCAAAGGCGCCACCGAGGTGCTCACCAGCGTGTTGTCCGCGGACGAGTTCCGTCTGGTGCTCAGCGCGTTGGAACAGAACAAGGGCGTGAACGTGGTTTCGAATCCGAAGATCATCGTCGCGAACGAGGAAAAGGCCAACATCTCCATCATCCGCAAGGAGCCGAACCTGAAGCAGAGCCGCCAGCAGGCGCTCAACGACACGCCCGACACCATCACCTTCGAGCTTGACGACAAACAGCCCTTCTTCGAGTTCGGCATCAAGCTCGACGTGACGCCTTCGATCAACACGTCCAGCAACATCACCGTCGCGATCAATCCTTCGCTCACCCGCAAGTTCGCCGACAAAAAGGCGGGGGAAAACACCTATCCGATCATCGACGAGAAAAGCATTCACACCATCTTCAGTCTCGCGAGCGGCCAGACCGCGGCCATCGGCGGGCTGACCGAGGTGACCGAGGCGGAGGAAGAGCGCAAAGTCCCGCTGCTTGGCAGCATCCCGTTCCTCGGCCGGCTCTTCTCGTATAAACAGACCGTTCGCGGGCGGGACGAAACCATCATCTTCGTGACGGTGGGTCTCGCCAACACGCAACAGTTGCGGGAAGGCACCGGCATGCCGAACGACGCCGAATTGGCGCGCCGTCAGATGATCAAAGACATCAACGGCCGCAAGCTGCGCGATCAAGGCCGCGTTTATTATCAGGCCGAAGAAGAAGACAAGCTCGAGGACATGATGAAGGTCATGAAACAGAAAGATCTCGAGCGTACGGAGCTTCGCCAGCGCAAGCTGGACAAAGAGGCGGAAAAGGCCGCGGCCGACGAGCGGAAAGACCTCGTTTCCGTCAACTAAACAACTTTAGCTCATGGCCCCTCGCGGGGCCGACTGGATGGGAGTTACCGTGAAAAAACGAATTATAGTCGGAACCGGGTTGGCGGTCTTGTTGGGAGTGGTCGGAATCGCGATCACGAAATCCAATTCCACCGCGCCCAGGGCCTCCGCGCCCGAAACCGAACCGAAACCCGCCACCATCGCCGAGAAGCTGGGCTCGCTCCCCGCGGATGAGATTGATCTCGCGCCGCGTCTCGTTTCCAAGGAAACGGTCGCGCCGAAAGTCCGG
>JARFRL010000271.1 GCA_029287275.1 Pontiella desulfatans | reverse complement strand
CCTTGGATGCCGGCCTCCTCGGCCGCGGAATCCTCCACGACCTGATTGATGAGCACGCCGCCCTTTTCCTCGAGACCAAAGCTTTCCGCGAGCTCCTCGCTGACTTCCTGCAGGTAGACGCCCAACACGCTGCGGGAAATCTTGCCGGTCTTGATCAGCTGATCCTTGATGTTGATCGCCTGTTTGATCGGTATGGCGAAGCCGATGCCCATGTATCCGCCGCTGCGGGTGTAGATCGCGGTGTTGATGCCGACCACCTCGCCGTCGATGTTGAGCAGCGGGCCGCCGGAGTTGCCGGGGTTGATCGCGGCGTCGGTCTGAATGAAGTTGCCGTATTCCGCGATCCCCGTCTCATCGCGGCCTTTGGCGCTGACGATGCCGGCGGTGATGGTTTGCGACAAGCCGAAGGGATTGCCCGCGGCCAGCACCCATTCGCCGACTTCGAGCGCTTCGGAGTCGCCCAGCGGAACCGTGGGCAGCTCGGCGCCGTCCTCGATCTTGATCAGCGCGACCTCGGTTTTCGGATCCGCGCCGATGAGCTTCGCGTCGAACTCGCGGCCGTCGCCGAGGGTCACGGTGATGGTATCGGCGTCGTTGACCACGTGATTGTTGGTGAGTATGTAGCCGTCTTTGGTGATGATGAACCCGGAGCCTTGTCCGCGCTGTTGATATTCGCGCGGCGTTTCGCGTTCGTATCCGGGGACGCCTCCGCCGAAGAATTCCTCGAGGGGATGGCGATAGCGACGGCCTCGAATCTCGACGGTCGTCTCCACGTCGATGAAAACGACCGCGGGCAACGCTTCTTTCGCGATTTCCGAAAACGCGCTTCCCGTTTGCCTCAGAACATCGGTCTTTTTCGCCTCGGCCGGGGCGACGGCCAACAAAGCAACCGCGGTCAAACCAGCCGCCACACATTCTCGATATCTCATCGGTTAACTCCTAGTTATGATTCATAAGAAACAAAGACGGAGTTTTAGAGCGGCGTTTCGCGATTTCGTTCAAAGTTTATCGAAAGCGGGCGCGGCGGCGCGGCTAGCGCCAGGTCGCCACGAGATCGTTCGTGTCCGACCCGCCGTTTTCGACGTAGAGACCGATCGACGCGACGGCGACTTTCCGCCGAATGGTCTCGCCCTCGATCAGCAATTGGCCGTCGTAGTCGGTGTCGAGCGCGACGCGGTATTGGTAGCCCCACGGATCGCGAAACGTTCCGTCCTCCCCGCCTAATTGGGGTTCCAGGAAAACAACGCGGGCCGCGTTGAGTTCGTCCTCCGCGCCCGCGGCCAACGTCAGGGTGGAGATGAGCGCCTCGCTGACGGAATCGCTTTTCGAGTCGTCGCTCAGCGCGAAGGTTAGATCCTCGTTGAATTCCGCGAGGGGTAGCTGGCCGTATCGATTGACGTAGGCCTTGACGGCGGTTTCGATCGAGCTCGCCTCCACCCTGGCTTGCGCTTTCTTGGCGCTAAGCCGCGCGGCGCGAAGCCCTTTGGACCCCAAGGTGATGAGGATGCCGAGAATAACGATCACCACCAACAGTTCGATCAACGTGAATCCGCGCTTGTTCATGCTCAGTATCCTACCTTGGATGGCGTGATGTCGTCATCCTTCTTTTTAAGGTCCGGACCGGTTGACCAGACGCGGTAGCGAAAGCGATCGATCGATTCATAGCGGTAGGGATTGCCCCACGGATCCACCAATTGAACGCGGTCGACGTGATGGACGAGCGCCGCGCGCTGTTCCGCCGTCATGGCTTCCAAGACGCTTTCGAAGGAGTCCCCGTCCGCGGGATAGGCGCCGAACTCGACGCGGAATTCCTCCAGCGCGAGGCGAAAGCGCTCGATGTCGGCCTTGGCGGCGCTTTCGCGCGCCTGCCGGCGGGCCAGCCCGTAGCCCGCGGTTCCGATTCCCATCAGCAAGGCGACGATCGCCATCACCACGAGCAATTCGATCAGCGTGAAGCCCTGACGACGGTCGGCCATGGGCAACCTAGCGGGCGATCCCTTTTTCGGAGGCGCGGCAGAATTCGAGCAGATGCTTGATCTCGGGCGTTTGCTCGAGCTCGTTCTCGATCTTGTCGAGCGCGTCGGTCACGTTCAGGTCTTCCTGACGGTACAGCACGCGGTACGCTTCCTTGATCGCCTTGCGCCCCTCTTCGGACACCCCGCGGCGTTCCATGCCCACGCGGTTGAAGCTGCGAACCTGAATGGGATCGCCATGCGCGATCATGTAGGGCGGAACGTCTTTGGTGATTTTCGACATCGCTCCAATGTAGGCCATCGCGCCAACACGCGTGAACTGGACGATACCGACCGATCCCTCGATCGTGGCCATGTCCTCGATAATCACGTGTCCGGCGATCTGGCAGGCGTTCACGATGACCACGTGATTTCCAACGTGGCAACAGTGCGCGATGTGCGAGTAGGCCAAGATATGGCAGTTGTCGCCCACGGTCGTGAAGTCGCCGTCGTTGGTCGCGGCGTTGATCGTGACGTATTCGCGAAGGGTGTTGTTGTCGCCGATCTTGACGCCCGGCTCGCCGCCTTTGAACTTGAGGTCCTGCGTGCGACCGCCCAGCACCGCGAAGGGCGAAACGCGGTTGTTCGCGCCCAG
>JARFRL010000229.1 GCA_029287275.1 Pontiella desulfatans | reverse complement strand
GGGCCTCGGCGGAACCGGCGCGTGGGTGACCGACTCGTTCGTCATCGGCGCCCGCGCCAACCACCTCCGCTCCTTCGCGGGCGCGGGCGACCAACACGTCAACCGCTCCACCATCGAATACTGGGCCTACCTCAACTTCGGCGACGGTTGGTGGATCGGCACCTCGCCCGTCAACGTCGCGAACTGGGAGCTCCCCGCGGACGCGGTCTGGACCGTGCCCGTCGGCGGCGGCTTCGGCAAAGTGCTCCTCAACGGACGCTATCCCATCAACCTCAAACTCGAGGCCTACCACTATCTCGAACAACCCGAAACCGGCGCCGAGTGGCAAGCCTTCCTCGAAGTCGAATGGCTCTTCACCGCGAAACACTTGTTCAAGAGATGATCGCCTTTACCGCGGCTTGAATTTGGTGATATCCAGAAACCGCTTCAATCGATACAATCCCGCGCTCCGGCACCATTCAATGAATCAACCTCGAGGAGAACACCATGGGATCGAAAGACAAAGGCGGCAAAGAAGCGAAGAAACAAGCCAAGCTGAGCCCCAAGGAAAAGAAGCAGGCGAAGAAGGATAAGAAAGCGCTCAAGTCGCACTCGGCGGAATAATCCGCGACGGGCGTAAGCGTCAACAACACGAAACCCGTTAGGAAAAGCCCGTGTTAAAATTCGAACATACGCGCCACAAGCCGCCGACCGCGCTGAAAGAGGAACGCCCCCTGGTCGTGGCGTGCAGTCCGTTGCGCAGCAACGTGAACCTCTCCACCATCTTTCGGACGGCGGGATGTTGCGGCGTGCGCGAGATCATCGCGACCGGCAACGCCAAGCTGGTCAACAAGATCGCGCGCGACGGAGCGGAAAGCGTCAACCTGACCGTTAAGAACAGCCTCCCTCCCGTTCTTAAAAAACTGAAAGACGAAGGCTACGCGCTGGTCGGGCTGGAGCAAACCACCCACTCCACCCCGTTGGCCGAATATCCATTCCCGAAAAAGACCGCGCTGGTCGTCGGCTCCGAACGCGAAGGGCTGTCGCAAGAATGCCTGAACCTGCTGGACGCGGTGGTCGAGATTCCCGTCTGGGGCATGCCCTTTTCCTACAACGTCGCGACGGCCACTTCGATGGCGCTCTACGAATATTGCCGGCAATACCCCGCGGGCTGATTTCAATCCCCACCGCTTCCCCGGCCGAACGGTGTTCGGGGATTATTCCATGTCGACCTTGAAGAATCGTCGATCCCACGCGGCCTCGACCGAATGAACGTTGACGGGGACCGTGCCGGTGATGCCGCCCTCCACCAGGCTCCAATCATTGGACATCAAGTTGGACGCCCCCCAAAGGTTGTAGACGCCGTCGTGCGCGCTGTTCCAGTGAAGTTGAAGATGGTTGTTGGTCGCGGCGAATCCATCCACGTTCACGATCAGCGTTTCCGAGGGCTTGAATTCGATCGCGCCGATATCGCCAAGTCCGTGTTCCGGGCGACCGACGCCGTTTTGATCCAAGGTCAGCGGAGACGTGTCGTAGGATGAGTTCCATATCAAAAACTGAATGCCCGTGTTTTCAGCTAAATAACCCGCGGTGAATAGCGCATCCCATTGGGCGTCGCCCAAAAGCTCCTGCCCCAGTTCCGGGATGTCCGCGGCTTCCAGCGCCGCGTCGAGTCGATGCCAAAACTCGATATACGGATGGTTTTGGGAGAACGACGGCCACGTTCGAACAGGGCCGTACCACAACGTGTTCGTCAGCGAAAGGATCGCCGCACCATCGGGGTCGAGATACGGTTGATCGCCCGGAGCGTCGGGGTCGACATCCACGCTCGCGAGAAAGGCTTCAAAGTCGGCGGTGAAGGTCGCCGCGAAATTCGTCAGGCCATAGTGGGTTTCAAGCCGCCCCAGCATGATTTCCAGGAAGTTGTTGGTCGCCGAACCGATCAGGCTGTATTCCGCCTGCGTCGCGGGAAGCGCGTAAGGGGCGGCGGGGACTTGGTCGATGGCGTCGGCGTTCGGGGTGTAGTGAAGCACCGCCGCGTTCGAGACCGAAACGCCGACGGAAAGAATGTCGGGGGAATAGGAGACGCCGTATGACAGGTCAAGCACGTCCGCGAGTTCCACTCCGTCCACGTCGCCCGTTTTCGGGTAATGTTTTCGGCAGAGCGAATACCAAGTAGACTTGCCGACCGGCACGAGGATTTGACTGAAGTTGATGACTCCGATCCGGTTGTAGCCCTGGCTGTAAAACGCGAACAGAGACCCCGTGAAAACATCCTCGTTGTAAGTGGCCCCGCCCAATTCACGCACCGTGTTCCCCGCGATGATCGAATGGCCGATAAACATTTTCTCGACGGAGTGGGCGTTGCCGATGGTGGCCGCGACCGCGCCCGCCATGTTCGCTTTGCCCAGCTCGTTGACGCGCGGCGCGCCATGCACCTCGTTGTTCACGATGGTGCAGCTTTGGATTTTCATGTAGCCGTTCGACATGTAGACCGCGCCGCCGCGCCAGTAGCCGCTCCCATACAAAAAAGACGGGCCATACATATCGACGAGATTGTCCGCGATCGTGCAGTTGAGCATCTCCAGCATTTTAAGGTTTCCGATGCCGCCGCCGTCGGAATAGACGCCCGCGCCGTAGGCGAAGATGCCGGCGATTTTATTCCCGGTAATCGACGAGCGTTCGATGGTTGAAATAATCTCCACCGAGTCGGCGCCGCCGACGGAGAAAACGCCGCCGCCGGACACGCCCACCGCGGTGAGCGAGTTGCCGCTGATGACGCTGTCGCTGATCTGAACAACATCCGCGTAAACGCCGCCGCCAAAGACGCCCGCGTCCCGGTCGCGGGCCGGCGTGAACGGACTCATGAAACAGGTGTTGCCGAATAGCCGACAGTTTTCCAGACGCGCGACGCCCCAAACCGCCAGGCCGCCGCCGCGGGCGCGCGTCGAAAGCTGCCCGTTTTCATCCTCCGGATCCGGAGCGGGCAGTGCGACCGCGACGCTGCGCCCGCCGGTAATGGAGACGTTTTTCAGGGTCAGATCGCCGCGCACGGCCAACACGCGGGCCGGGTCCGCGTCGCCCCCCATCCATTTGAAGGTAATCCCGTTCGTCAGGGATGCCGCGTCGATCACGACGTCCTTCGCGGCGTAGAGCGCGGATCGGCCATAATCGCGCTCGAAATAACCGATCAGATGAGAAAGCCCATTGGTGAAAATCATCACTTCACCCACCAGCGTGGAGTGCTCCTCGCCGACGATGGACAGTTCGATCGCGCCGCCATCCAGCGCGGGATCGAACGTTATGGATTCGCCATCGGCCGCCGCCGCGAGCGCGGAGCGGAGCGTGACTTCGCCCGCTTCCGGCGGATCGACATCCCGCAAGCTGTTGACCACGACCGCGGCCTCGGACGCCATCAGGCCGATGACGCCCGCGCCAAGCAACACGACAAACGCGTTCGAGAGCGGAGTTTTCATTTCAACCTCCCTTATCTGTTTTACGAAACGCCGGAAAAACCGGCCGTTTTGCTAACAAAGCGCTCACTCGAATACTCGGACTTTAAACCTAAAACCCGGGGATGCAAGACCAGCGAGGAGGATATTGAGGCGCGTTTTTTTAATAGATCCGGCCGAGGAATCTTCTGCTTTTTCAGCCGCGCTTCGAAGGGGTTCGGCGAACCGCGCGGTTAGTAGCGCGAACGTTTGGCTTTTTCGGATTGCGCTTTCATCTGTTCAATCATCTCAAACGTCAACGGGATGGGCTCTCTGGGCGTGACGCCGTTCGCGAATCCCCGCTCGCGCGGGTTCAAATCGAATTGTTCATCGCGCGCTTTCGGCATGCCCTTGAAGCGGTACAAATAAAAGTTTTCGACTTTGTGCCGCGCCCATTCGGTCTTTTTTAGAAACGTCAGGCAACTGGAGATGGTCGGGTTGATCTTGAAACATTTGAGCCCGATCGCGGCGTGCAGGATTTCCCACCCGTAAAACTCCACGAGTTCCGTCATCATCGCCTCCGCCGACAAACCATGCAGCGGACTGTTTTGTTGTTCTTCAATGGTCATAAATATTCCTTGTTTAACCGTCTCGGACAGGCCCGCGCGCGATTCCGCGTGAATTAATTGGACCGTATTATACAGAGCCATCATTCAGATGAAGATCAAAATAAGTAAGGTCCATTTGACCGGTTCACGCTCGATAAAACATCCTTTCATGGGATCGCCCTTTATAAGCGGTTGATTCCGGCGACTCGACCGAGGTTCCGATATGCCGCACCGCGCCACTTCCAATTTGAGCTTGTTTCCGCTTGAAGAAACGCCCCGTTCTCTACACGTTTGACGCAAGTTGATAAACTTCTATGCTCGGAACGATCGAGTCTGGATCAGTCGATTCCCGTATTTGCCGGAGAGATAAAAAGTGATGAGTAGCAGACGTGATTTCATGATGGCGCTGGGGATTGGCGCCGGAGGGCTGGCGTGGGGAGCGAAAGCGGACCCGACCCTTCCGACTCGGTCGTTCGGAAAAACAGGCCGGACCTTGCCATTGATTGGCTTGGATGGCCGAGCGATTTCCCACGGACCGGAGGAAAAAACGGGGCAAATGATCGCCGCGGCCATCGCGGCGGGAATGACCTTTTTCGATACGTCCATGAACCACATGGATGGTCGTTCGGAACGGCGCTACGGGAAGTTCTTGGCGTCCAACGATCGCGACCGAATTTTCATTCAATCCCGGACCATGTCCCGAACCAAGCCCGTCGCGGCGACAAACGTGGACTTGGCGTTGGCCCGGCTGAACATGGACTATCTGGACTCGTTCTTAATGGATAGCGCCATCACCAGTCCGGTGGACGACCAGATTGAAACACCGAATCCGGATGTTTTTGAAGCGTTTATCGCGGCCCGTCAGGCCGGAAAAGTTCGAAACATAGGCGTTCGCGCGGAGGCGGATACCGCGCTGGTTCAACGACTACTCGATCAATACGGGGCCGAAATCGATCTGGTGATGCTTCCTTTCGCCTTGCCCGAATCCGATGAAGCCATCGTGAAAGCGCGGAAGCTAGGTGTCGGAATCATCGCGGACGTTGATAAAAACACGCAGAAAAAATGGACCCCGACCAACGATGGCCCCTTTAAATTTCCCGATTACATAACGAGCTGGATCCTGTCGTTTAATCGGCCAAAAGATGTGAACACCTTTACAAAGCGGGCTCGTGGCCTGGCGGAGAAATCAGCATGAATCGCAGAACTTCCCTGGGAACGTTGTCGACCGCGGGCGCCGCGGCGTTGCTCACGTCTAAAGCCGGTTCCGCGCAACTGGACAAAGCGGAATCCGACCGCTTAGGCACGCGTCTACCCATGCGTCCATTTGGTCGCTCCGGGGAAATGGTGACTCAGTTGGGGGTTGGCGGATTTCATATTGGAATCGCGGAAAACGAGCGAGTCGCGCAAGAAGCCATCGAGACCGCGCTGGCGGAAGGCATCCGGTTTTTCGACATGGCGCCCAGCTATCAAAACGGCCGCGCCGAATACCGGTACGGGAAGTTCCTTACCCCGAAATACCGGGATGATGTTTTTCTGATGACCAAAACGAAGGCGCGCGCCGCCGCCGAAGCGACGGCCGAGCTCGAGACCAGTCTGGCTCGGATGAAGACGGATCACGTCGACGCGCTTTTAATGCACGCCATGAGCGAAGAGAACGACGCGGATGAACGCGTCCAGGCGGGCGTTTACGAGGCGTTTCTGAAAGCGAAAGAGCAGGGGAAAATCCGCTATCTCGGGTTTTCGGGGCATCTTCATACGGCTTCGAATCTGCGCGCGCTTGAACTGTTGGGAGAACAGGTGGACGTATCGCTCATGCCGGTCAACGCCGTGGATCCATCGAGCAACGACAGTTTCATCCAACTGGTGCTGCCGAAACTGGTTGAGCTGGGGATCGCCCCGCTGGCCATGAAAACACTGGCGTTTGGGAAATTCGTGACCGAGGCGGTGGAAGTGGCAGGCACCAATCCGGCGCCCATTATCCCGTCGCGCCTAACCTTTAAAGAGGTCTTTGAGTATGTGCTTTCCCAGCCGATTTCCTGCTGGGTCAGCGGTATGGAAACGCCGAGCCAAGTGATTAAAAACGCGAAGATCGCGCGCGAATTCCGCGGGCTCGATCCGGCCCGAAGCGCACAAATCATCGCCAAAGTCGCCGCCTACAAA
>JARFRL010000468.1 GCA_029287275.1 Pontiella desulfatans | reverse complement strand
GGAGCGCATCGCCAACACCGACACCGGCGCCATCACGTCCATTCAGGCGGTGTATGTGCCTGCGGACGATTTCACCGATCCGGCGGCGGTGCATACGTTCTCGCATCTTTCCGCCTCCATCGTGCTTTCGCGCAAGCGGGCAAGCGAGGGGCTTTACCCGGCCATCGACCCGCTGCAGTCCAGTTCCAAAATGGCCACGCCGGGCATCGTTGGCGAACGCCATTACGGCTTGGCCCAGGAAATCCGGCGGACGCTCGCCCAATACACGCAGCTCAAGGACATCATCGCCATGCTCGGCCTTGAGCAGCTTTCGCCCGAGGACCGCAACGTAGTCGCCCGCGCCCGCCGGTTGGAGCGTTTTCTCACCCAGCCCTTTTTCACGACCGAGCAGTTCACGGGTCTTAAAGGCAAGCTCGTCAGCCTTGAAGACGCGCAAAACGGCTGTGAACGCATCCTGCGCGATGAATTCAAAGACGACCCGGAGAGTACCCTTTACATGATCGGGGCCATTGACGAAGCGAAGGGGAAATCCAAACCCGGCAAGCCTGCAGCTAAAGCCGTGCCTGAGTCTAAAACCATTGCCAAGGGTAAACCGAAGCCGACGCCCGGGGCCAAACCTCAACCGGAAACTGAAGATGCAACCGACATCAATGACGCTTAAAGTGCTCCTGCCATTCCAGGTTTTCGCCGAGAAAACCGGCGTGACCCGCATCGTTGCGGAGACCCGTGAGGGCTCATTCGGAATCCTGCCCCGCCGACTCGACTGCGTCGCGGCGCTCGCACCCGGGATTCTGATCTATGAAAACGAAATCGAAGGCGAGGTTTACCTGGCCGTGGATGAAGGGGTGCTGATCAAGACCGGCTTGGACGTGCTCGTTTCCGTGCACAACGCCATCGCCGGTACGGACCTCGCCAAATTGCGCGATTCTGTGGAGCGGGAGTTTCTGAACCTGGACGAACGGGAGCAGAGCGTGCGCTCGGCGCTGGCGAAAATGGAAAGCGGTTTTATCCGCCGCTTAGCGGAATTCCATCATGACTGACGAATCCAAACAGAAACCGTTGAAGCCGAAGCCGACGCTCAGCCTGGAGGTCGGCGCCAAGGCAACGCGGAAACTCCGTGCGCAACGCCATGTCACCCGAACCGTCTGGTTCGGCCTGGGCATGATGGGGCTGATCGGCTGGTCGGTGGCGATTCCAACGCTGCTCGGCGCGGTGACAGGTCTCTGGCTGGACCAACGCTATCCGGAAGGCCGATCCTGGACACTGGCCCTGCTGGTTGTCGGCCTTGCAATCGGGTGCTTGAATGCGTGGCATTGGGTGACCAAGGAAGACAGGGCCATGCGGGAGGAACAGGAGGATAACGATGAATGAAACGTTGCGTTTGGCACCGGTTTTGGTGATGGGCGTTTTACTCGGTGCGATTTTTTTCGGCGGTCTTTGGTGGACGGTTCGCAGGGGCGTTTCGTCCCAACGGCCGGCGCTTTGGTTTTTCGGCAGCCTGCTGCTGCGGATGACCACCGTCCTGGCTGGATTTTATGTTGTTTCCGGCGGTCATTGGGAGCGGCTGCTGGTGTGTCTCCTTGGATTTGTGACGGCACGCCTGATCGTGACGCGGCTCACCCGCCCGCCGGTCCAACCCCACAACGCTCCGGCAAAGGAGGCCTGTCATGCACCTTAGTCCCGATGCGATCATCTTCTGGCAACACGGTTTTCTGAAGCTCAACGCCACCATTGTGTTCACGTGGGGACTGATGCTCGTACTGGCCGTCGGTTCAAAACTCATCACCCGCAGACTTTCCACCGGTCTCAAGCGTTCCCGCTGGCAGAATCTGCTGGAAATCGTCGTCACCCTGACCGAGAAACAAATCGAGGAAGTGGGCCTGCGCCACCCGAAAAAATATCTCCCCTTTTTGGGCACGCTCTTTCTGTTCGTCGCCTTGGCCGCCCTGTGCACCGTCTTTCCCGGCTACGAGCCGCCGACCGGCTCGCTCTCGACCACCGCGGCGCTTGCGCTGTGCGTGTTTGTGGCCGTGCCGCTGTTCGGCATCGTGGAACGGGGCTGGGGCGGCTACCTCAAGTCCTATGTGCAGCCGACATTCATCATGCTGCCGTTTAACATCATCAGCGAGCTTTCGCGCACGCTGGCCCTGGCCGTCCGCCTGTTCGGCAACATGATGAGCGGGACGATGATCATCGGTATTCTGCTGACCATCACGCCGTTTATCTTTCCGATCGTGATGAAGGCGCTCGGCCTGCTCACCGGCATGGTGCAAGCCTACATCTTCTTCATACTGGCCACGGTTTACATCGCGGCCGCCACGCGCGTGCGTAAACCCAAGCCTGAACCTGAGCCAACACATTGAAACATGAACGATGAAAACAAAGGAGATACAATACTATGGATAGCATGACGTTTATCGCGGTGGCATCCATTGTCACCGCCGGCTTCACCACCGGCGTCGGCTGCATTGGGCCGGCACTGGGCGAAGGGCGCGCAGTCTCGACCGCGCTGAGTTCGCTGGCCCAGCAGCCTGACGCCTCCGCCACCATCACCCGGACATTGTTCGTGGGCCTGGCGATGATCGAGTCCACGGCCATTTACTGCTTCGTGGTCTCGATGATTCTCGTTTTCGCCAACCCGTTCTGGAACCACATCATCGCCCAAACTACAGGAAAGTAAACCGATGTTAATCGATTGGTTCACCATCGCTGCGCAGGCGCTCAACTTTCTCATCCTGGTATGGTTGATGAAGCGCTTTCTCTACAAACCCATCCTCCACGCCATCGACGCGCGGGAGCAGCGGATCGCCAAGGAACTTGCGGATGCCGAGGCAAAAAAGGCCGATGCTCAAAAAGAGCGTGAGGCGTTCAAGGGCAAAAACAAGGCGTTCGACCGGCAGCGGGATGCCCTTCTGAGCCAGGCGACGGAGGAGGCGAAAGCCGAACGTCAGCGGCTTATCGATGAGGCGCGGCAGGCGGCCGAGGTTCTGCACGCCAAACGACAGGACGCCATGGAACGCGAACAACGGAGCCTGAACGACGAAATAACCCGCCGGACCCGGGAGGAAGTTTTTGCCATCGCGCGAAAGGCGCTGACGGACCTCGCCGGGACAAGTCTGGAAGAACGCATAAGCGAGGTGTTCAGGCGCCGCCTGCGAGAGCTGGACGGTGAGGCGAAGGAAGGTTTTGCCAGGATCCTGAAAACATCTTCCCATCCGGTGCTCGTGCACAGCGCCTTTGAGCTGCCGTCTGAACAAAGAGCCGCGATCCAACATGCGCTCAACGAAACCTTCTCGGCTGAAGTCCACGTCCGTTTCGAGACCGCCCCGGACGTGATCAGCGGCATCGAACTCACTGCGAACGGACGAAAGGTCGCCTGGAGCATCGCGGATTATCTGACGTCACTGGAAAAGAGGGTCGGCGAACTGCTGCAAGAACCCTCCAAACCCAAAACCAAACCTGAGGCTGAACCTGAAACGCAAGCCGGGTTCAAGCCGAAGTCCGGGACTCAACCTGCCGCTCCCGAGGAGGCCGAATGAGCGTTCCGCCCGATTCTTTACAAAACGGCTTCGACCGCGCGTTCGCCGTTCTAAGCCGGGGGCGCAAAACCTTCACGCCGCAACTGACGCCGCAGGAGGTGGGCACGATTACCGGCGTCGCCACGGGAATCGCCCGTGTCTCGGGTCTTCCCGGCGTCGGCTTTGATGAATTGGTGATGTTTCCCGGCGATGTGTTCGGCATCGCATTCAACGTGGACCCGGAAGAAATCGGGGTCGTACTGCTCGGCGAATACTGGCATCTCAACACGGGGGATGAAGTCCGGCGCACGGGCCGGGTCATGGACGTGGCCGTGGGCGACGGATTGCTGGGACGCGTCATCGACCCGCTCGGCCGACCCCTCGACGGCAACGGGCCGGTGGCCGCAAGCCGGCGCCTGCCCATCGAACGACCCGCCGCGCCCATCATGGATCGCGCGCCCGTCACGGTGCCGCTCCAAACCGGAATTAAAGTCATCGATGCGCTCATTCCCATCGGGCGCGGTCAGCGAGAGTTGATCCTCGGCGACCGGCAGACGGGCAAGACCGCCATCGCAGTCGACACCATCCTGAATCAGCGTGGCAAGGATGTCCTGTGTGTCTATTGTGCGATCGGCCAGCGGGGGGCCGCCATCGCCAAAGCCGTGGCCACCTTCCGGCAAAAAGATGCGATGGCTTACACCGTCGTGGTCGTCACCGAGGGCAACGACCCGCCGGGCCTCGCATACATCGCCCCTTATGCCGCCACCAGCATTGCGGAGTCTTTCATGGAAGCGGGCCGCGATGTGCTGATCGTTTACGACGACCTCACCCATCATGCCCGCGCCTACCGCGAGCTTTCTCTGTTGCTGCGCCGTCCGCCCGGCCGCGAAGCATTTCCCGGCGACATTTTTTATATCCACTCGCGGCTGCTCGAGCGCGCCACGCACTTGCGCAAGGAGCTGGGCGGCGGCTCGCTCACCGCGCTGCCCATCATCGAAACCGAAGCGCAAAACATTTCCGCCTACATTCCGACCAATCTGATTTCTATCACCGATGGGCAGATCTACCTCTCGCCGTCTCTGTTCGAATTGGGCGTGCTGCCCGCGGTTGATGTCGGTAAATCCGTCTCACGCGTCGGCGGCAAGGCGCAGCGGGCCGCCTACCGCGCGGTGGCCGGCGACCTCAAGCTCGCCTACTCGCAATTTGAAGAACTCGAAACCTTTGCCCGGTTCGGCGCCCGGCTGGATGAAGATAACCGCAAGGTTATCGAGCATGGGCGGCGCATTCGGGAATGCCTCAAGCAGCCGGAATTCGCCCCGGTGTCCATGCCCGCACAAATCTCCATGCTGTTGGCGTTGACCGCAGACCTATTCGACGACGTGCCGCTTGATCGGATGACGGACGCCGAGCAGGCTGTGCGCAAAGCGGCGGCAAAGATCCCGGCGAAGGTGGGCGAGCGATTGGATGTCGCCGACGAGTTGAGCGATGCGGATCGCGAAACAATCATTAAAATCGCCCGCCAAGCGCTCGAAGCGTTTTCACCCGAAGAGGGATCGAAATCCGAGCCTGAGCCTGAACAAGAAACTCAAAAACAACCCAAGCCGGAAACCAAGTCACAGACAAAGCCGGATAAACCCAAGGGGTCACCCGGGGAGCCGTCATGAGCGACACAACCGCGAGCCTGCGCCGAAAAATCGACAGTGCCGGAAATCTGCAGTCGGTCGTCCGCACGATGAAGGCTCTGGCCGCTTCCAGTATCGGCCAATACGAGCAATCGGTGCGCGCGTTGGGCGATTACTATCGTACTGTGGCGCTCGGGTTGGGCGTCTGTTTCCGGGGTACCGCTTCATCCGCATTGATGAGCGGAGAGACAAGACGAACGAATAAGGGTACGATCGGCGCGGTCGTGTTCGGTTCAGACCAGGGACTGGTGGGCCAGTTTAATGACGTGGTGGCCGATTATGCGGTCAAGGCGCTGGCGGGTCCGGCGGACAAAGCCAACGTCTGGGCCGTCGGAGAGCGTGTTTATGCGCGCTTGGCGGACGCTGGCCTGCCGCTTTTGGGACTATTCACCGTGCCGAACTCCGCCAAGGCCATCACCCCGCTCGTCGGGCAGATTCTCGTGGAGAGCGAGACGCGCCGCAACCGGGGTGACGTCACCGAACTTTACCTCTTCTACAACCGCCCCGCGTCCGGCGCGGTTTACACGCCCGTCAGTCAACGATTGCTGCCGTTGGACGAAACATGGCGACGCGAGCTCGCCGAGCTTCCCTGGCCAATGAAGAATTTGCCTGAGATCATGGGCAGTAAAACCGAGACTCTGCGGGCGCTTATCCGCGAATATCTTTTCGTATCGCTTTTCAGGGCATGCGCCGAATCCCTCGCCAGTGAAAACGCGAGCCGCCTGGCGGCGATGCAACGCGCCGACAAAAACATCGACGAACTTCTGGAGGATCTCAACAGGACATTCCATCGACTGCGCCAGAGCGGCATCGATGCGGAACTGTTCGAGGTCATCTCCGGCTTTGAAGCCTTGAGTGCGGTGGAGAGCTGATGTGCCTGGGTCTCCCTTTGAGGCCGGATTCACCGGGAACCACCAGGAACCACCAGGAAGCATTAGATTAGATTAGATTAGAAAGAATGGAGGATTATCAGATGGCATTCGGAAGCATAAATAAAAACAAGTTTGATTTTGAAACCAGTTATATAGCGAAGAGCCCTTGCAGGGATTGCGCCTTGGAGAGCCATCTGCCGGACTGTTCGAATAATTGCCGGACATTATCTCAAGTACGAGTACTTTTAGCCGGTATGATATCGCGGCCCAGTAAATTTTCGGAATACGAAGAATACTCCCTGATAGTATGAAGGCCATGGGGGACTTGGCAAAATATTTTTCCTGATTTGCGTCAAACATGCCATAGCAAGGAATCGAACGAACACATTGTTCTGAAACTATAAAAGAAATACTCAGGCCGTTGCAGGGAGGGCTATCCATGAAAACCATCGTAACCATGGCCTTGAATCCGGCGATCGACAAGAGCTCAAGCGTTGCACACGTCATGGCCGAACGCAAGCTGTACTGCAACCCCCCGCGTTTTGAGCCCGGCGGGGGCGGGGTGAATGTCTCCCGGGCCATCAAAAAACTGGACGGAGAATCCATCCTCTTTTATCCCGCGGGGGGACTGACGGGGGCGAGACTTAAAGAACTCCTGGATGAAGAAGGCCTGGATCATCGGCCGGTTCCCATTGCGGGATTGATCCGGGAGAGCCTTGTCATTTTGGAGGAATCCACCGGCCGGCAGTATCGTTTTGGAATGCCGGGGCCGGCGTTACAAAAACAAGAACAGGATCAATTTTTTGATGGATTATCGGCTGTTGAGCCGGCACCCGACTACCTGGTGGCCAGCGGGAGCCTTCCTCCGGGCGTGCCCGCTGACTTTTATGCGCGGGTGGCGCGCCTCGGAAAAAACAGGGGCGCAAAAGTCATCATCGACGTTTCGGGGAAAGCCATGAAAAGCGCACTTGAGGAAGGCGTGTAT
>JARFRL010000488.1 GCA_029287275.1 Pontiella desulfatans | reverse complement strand
TCCTCATTCTTTCCAATCATCTCCTGGCATCACTCGATGCATAAACCCATCAAATAATGGAACGGTGAAGGCCGTATCACCATGATTCGGACTCCAGATCATTCCTTTATTAATCAGGTTATTCCGAGTGGGCCCGAGTGAACTAACCTTTCGATGGAGCAATTCCGCGATATCGCCAGACCGATGCGGGCCCGCGCCGAGCTCCGCCATTGCTCGAATGTAACGCTTTTCCATCGGAGTCAATCGATCAAACCGAACTCGAAAAAAACTTTCATCCAACGCGGCGAGTGCTTCTTTTGAAACCAGTTCAACGTCCGCCAATGTAATCGGAGAATGTTCAGCGGCATCCCAGGCGTGCTTCCCCCATTCTTGAAGGAAATAGGGATAACCCTGAGTTTCATCCACAATACGATCCAGCGCGTCTTTTTCCACCAACACGTCTTGATCCGAAGCGGGTTTGCTAATCGCCTGTTTGGCGGCGGGCCGGTCAAGCGGGCCTATTTCCGGAAAATCGAAGAGCCGTTCCGCATATGATTTCGCCCGGCCCATACGACCGCGCAATTGCGGTAGCCCCGCGCCCACAAGCATAATTGGAAGCTTTCGTTGGGAGACCCGGTGCAACGCCATGATCAACGCCTCTAGCTCCGCTTCCTGAACATACTGGACCTCATCGATGAACATGATGAGCGCGCTCTCAGCGCTTTTGGCGGCCGTTCCAACTAGTTCCAGCAAGGCTTGAAGATCGTGTTCCAAATCGCCGTTGTCGGCCAAACCGGGTTCTGGCTCAAAATCAAACCCTACCTCAATGTCGTCATACTTGAACTTCAATGCTTTCGCGAAGCCCGCCAAACCTCGTAATGCTCGCTGAGCAAGCTCCTTCGATTTCTCATGACGGGAAAGTTGCAGAAGGGATAAGCGGAGCTGCGGAGCAAGTAATGCTGGCAATGAACGATTTTCAGGCGCTTCTATGCGTAGCGTCCGAAGCCCCGCGGCTTCCGCGTTGTCGCGCATACGATCCAGTAGCACCGTCTTTCCGACCCCGCGCAACCCCACCATCAGGACGCTTTTTGTCGGAAAACCCCGCCGGGTTCGTTCGGTCGCGATATGGATTGTGTTCAGCAGCTCGTCGCGACCCGCCAATTCAGGTGGCGGAGTCCCCGCTCCTGGCGCGAATGGATTCGTTATCGGATTCATATGCGGCTTATATACTCAAATTATCTAAATTACAATTTTTTTATAATTTAGATAATTTACCTATAAACGCGCTGTCCATCGAAACCGCCCTGTTCACCAGGCGGCCGGGGCCGACGATGACCTCGCGGATGGTTTTATCTTCGAGCCAGGGATTTATCTTGTCGGTGACGAGAGGCGAAAAGATGCCAGCCCGTGATTTGTCGCATTTATAATCTCGCGCCTGAAATTCCTCCGAAAAGGTTCGGTTTTTTTCCCACATTCGTTGCTCCCCGCCCCTCTTAGGGTTCGCGGTCGGGCCAAACATGACTCCCACAAAGCCACGAAGAGCGGCAAGGCGCGGCGGTTTATTCTCTGAGATCTCCGCGCCTCCGCGTGAGATAACCATCCCTGTGCGTGGTGCGTCCGTTCCGCCGTTCGGCGCGTAGGACAGCGAGCCCTTCCCATTCAACTCTTCGGAGAACGAAACTTCCTGTCCTCGCGTTTTAGTGATAGGAATTAGTCCTACTTTGAGTGGATCAAATCTCAAACGAATCAACCGCGCTCCGGCGCCTCCCTAAATGGAATACTAATTTTGAAAACAATATTTGGAACACACAGCGGAAATTTTCATGCCGATGACGTTTTCGCCATCGCGGCCCTG
>JARFRL010000254.1 GCA_029287275.1 Pontiella desulfatans | reverse complement strand
CCGACGCGGATCTTGACCTTGCCGCGGACGAGATACACCTTCAGCGGAACGATCGTCAGGCCCTTCTCGCGGATCTTGCCGTAGAGCCGCACGATCTCCTTGTGGTGCATCAGCAACTTTCGCTCGCGGGTCTGGTTGTGATTGAAAATGTTGCCGTGATCATACGGCTGGATGGTGCATCCAACGAGCCACGCTTCCAAGCGATCGTCGATGTGGACGTAGCCTTCCTGAACGCTGATGTGCCCCTGCTTGCAGGATTTCACCTCGGTGCCGCTCAGCACGATTCCCGCCTCGATCTTTTCGAGAATCTCGAAATCGCGAAGCGCCTTGCGGTTGGTGGCCAGCACCCCCGCGCCCGGATCGTTCTTTTTCTTTTTGTTTTTACCAGCCATGGAAACAAACCCTATATCCCGGTCGCTAAATCCGAAACCAACTTCCGTCCCAAATAGAAAAGCTCAAAACCGGAAGCTTTGAGCCTTTCGAAATTCCAAATGGTTTCGAATTTAGATCTTCGATATTCGGGAATCCTTTTACAGCAACATCGACGCGTCGAAATCGAGACCGGCGGTTTCCGAATCATCTTCCGAGAAGATCATTTCCGCGGTCAGCAGTCCTTGCGCGATTTCCTTCAGCACCAGATCGTGATTGTCCATTTCCGCGTGGTCTTTCTTCACCATCGGACGCGCGCCGCTGTTGAGTTGACGGGTGCGGTAGGAAATCAGGTTCACCAACATCGGCGTGTTGATGATTTTTTCTTCCGCGGCACTCAAATATTCAAAATTCATAGGTTTGCTCTCCACACCAGTGACTGGCGTTGCTCCGTTTAAACGGAATCTCGATAACTAGGGAAAAATCGGCGGGTACTTTAGCACTCAACCCATTGGAGTCAAACGCTATTCATTGAAAAAATCCGCCCCCGAAGAGGGCGGATTCGCGAATGGTTTGGAGCGCGGCGGGCGTCGCCGCGCTCCAAGGCCTTTTTACATCATGCCGCCCATTCCACCCATTCCGCCGCCCATGTCGGGCATCGGAGGCGCGTCTTTTTCCGGAAGGTCCGTGATCATGGCTTCCGTGGTCAGCAACAGACCGGAGATGGAGGCCGCGTACTGCAACGCGGAACGCGTGACCATGGCCGGATCGATGATGCCCGCGGCGATCATGTCCACGTATTCGCCGGTCGCGACGTTGTAGCCCATGGACTGCTTGCCCTTCTTGACTTCCTGGACGACCAGAGCGCCCTCTTCGCCGGCGTTCGCGACGAGCTGACGAAGCGGAGCCTCGATCGCTTTACGGACGATGTTGGCGCCGATTTCCTCGTCGCCTTCGAGGACGAGCTTGTCGATCGCCTTCTGAACGCGGATCAGCGCCACGCCACCACCAGGCACGATGCCTTCGGCGACGGCCGCGCGGGTCGCGTGCAGCGCGTCTTCAACACGGGCTTTCTTTTCCTTCATTTCGGCTTCGGTCGCCGCGCCGACGTTGATGACCGCGACGCCGCCAGCCAACTTGGCCAGACGTTCCTGCAGCTTCTCGCGGTCGTAATCGGAGGTGGTTTCCTCGATCTGGCGACGGATCAGGTCGATGCGCGCCTTGATTTCGGCGACCTTGCCGGCGCCTTCAACGATCGTGGTGTCGTCTTTACCCACGGTGACGCGCTTGGCGGTGCCGAGGTCGTCGAGGGTCACGGTTTCGAGTTTGATGCCGAGATCTTCGGTGATGAACTTGGCGCCGGTCAGCACCGCGAGGTCTTCCATGATCGCCTTGCGACGGTCGCCGAAGCCCGGAGCCTTGACGGCGCAGACGTTCAGGGTGCCGCGCAGCTTGTTGACCACGAGCGTCGCGAGGGCTTCGCCTTCGATGTCTTCCGCGATGATCATGAACGGCTTGCCGGTTTTGGCGACGTTCTGGAGCAGCGGGAGCATATCCTGCAGGTTGGAAACCTTTTTCTCGAACAGCAGAATGTAGGGATCTTCAAGCAGCGCTTCCATGGTGTTGGCGTCGGTCACGAAGTAGGGAGAAAGGTAGCCCTTGTCGAACTGCATGCCTTCAACGACGTCGAGGCTGGTTTCGATGGATTTGGCTTCCTCGACGGTGATGGTGCCGTCTTTGCCGACTTTTTCCATCGCTTCCGCGATGATGTTGCCGATGGTTTCGTCGCCGTTGGCGGAGATGGTGCCAACCTGCGCGACTTCCTCGGTGGATTTCACTTTCTTGCTGAGCTTGGCGAGCTGCTCGACCATGGCCGTGACGGCTTTGTCGATGCCGCGCTTGAGGCTCATCGGGTTGGCGCCCGCGGTGACGTTCTTCAGCCCTTCGCGATAAATCGCTTCGGCCAGAACGGTCGCGGTGGTGGTGCCGTCGCCGGCGATGTCGGAGGTCTTGGAAGCGACTTCCTTAACCATCTGCGCGCCCATGTTTTCGAAGGGGTCTTCGAGCTCGATTTCCTTGGCGACGGAGACGCCGTCCTTGGTCACGGTCGGAGAGCCGTACTTCTTGTCGAGGATCACGTTGCGGCCTTTCGGACCGAGGGTGACTTTCACCGCTTTGCTCAGTTTTTCAACACCACGCAGCAGCGCGTCGCGCGCTTCCACATCAAATACAATTTGTTTAGCCATTTTGAATATTCCTTTTTAAATCAGAGTTAGCCGATAACCGCGAGGATGTCTTCTTCGCGCATGATCTGGTATTCCTTGCCGTCAACTTTGACTTCGGTTCCGCCGTACTTCGGCATCAACACGATATCGCCAACCTTGACGTTGAACGCGATTTTTTTGCCGTTGTCGTCGATCTTGCCGGTACCAACCGCGATGACCTTGCCTTCTTGCGGCTTTTCCTTGGCGGAGTCGGGAATGATGATTCCACCCTTGACGGCTTCATCTTCCTTCACCGGTTCAACCAGCACGCGTTCACCCAATGGTTTAATCTTCATGGATATGTCTCTCCTTAGTTGTTTGTTAATGATTTCGATTTTTGAATTTTGATTTTTGATCCGCGGAGTTTCACGAATCAAAAAATCGGCGATCAAAAACCTAAAAAGCTCTATTTCTTGTTTTCGTCTTCATCGACCATTTCGAAGTCCGCTTCCTCAACGTCGGAAGCCTTCTTCTCGCCGCCACCGGCGTCGCCGCCCATGTCGGCTCCCGGCGCGCCCTGTTCCGCGCCCGGAGCGGCGTTGGCGTACATTTCCGTCGCGGCGGCCTGCATCTTCTCGTTGAGGGTGTCCAGCGCGGTCTTCATGCCGTCGTAGTCTTCCGCTTCGATGGCTTTCTTAACCGGCTCGATCGCGGCTTCGACTTCCGCCTTCTGTTCCGGCGTAACTTTGTCCTCGTTTTCCTTCAGGAATTTCTCCGTCTGGAACACGGTCGAGTCCGCCTGGTTCTTCAGATCGATCTTCTCTTTCAGCTTTTCGTCCTCGGCGGCGTGCGCCTCGGCGTCCTTCATCATCGCGTCGATCTCGTCGTCGGACAGACCACTGGAGTTGGTGATGGTGATGTGCTGCTCCTTGCCGGTGCCGAGATCCTTCGCGCTGACCTTCACGATGCCGTTCGCGTCGATATCGAAGGTAACCTCGATCTGCGGCGTGCCGCGCGGCGCCGGCGGAATGCCGTCGAGGTTGAAGCTGCCGATGGTCTTGTTGGCGTTGGCCATCTTGCGCTCGCCCTGCAGGACCTTGATTTCCACGGCCGGCTGGTTGTCCGCCGCGGTGGAGAAGATCTCGCTCTTCTTCGCGGGGATGGTGGTGTTGCGCTCGATGAGCGGAGTGGAAATTCCACCCATGGTTTCGATGCCGAGCGTCAGCGGCGTGACGTCCAGCAACAGCACGTCATTCACTTCGCCCTTCAGCACGCCGCCCTGAATGGACGCGCCGATGGAAACGACCTCGTCCGGGTTCACGCCTTTGTGGGGCTCTTGGCCGAAGATTTCCTTCACGGAATCTTGCACCTTCGGCATGCGGGTGGAGCCGCCCACCAAGATGACTTCGTTCACTTCCGACGCGCTCAATCCGGAATCGGACAAGCAAGAGCGTACCGGCTGAATCGCCTTGGTGATCAGGTCGTCGCACAGCTCTTCAAGCTTGGCGCGCGTCAGCGTCACGTTCAAGTGCTTCGGTCCGGACGCGTCGGCCGTGATGAACGGCAGATTGATTTCGGTGGACTGCGAGCTGGAGAGTTCGCACTTGGCTTTCTCGCCGGCTTCCTTCAAGCGCTGGAGCACCATCGGGTCCGCGGAAAGGTCGATGCCCTGCTCCGTCTTGAAGCCCGCGACGAGCCAGTCGATGATCTTCTGGTCGAAGTCGTCGCCGCCGAGGTGTCCGTCGCCGCTGGTCGCGGTCACTTCGAACACGCCGTCGCCGATATCGAGGATCGACACATCGAACGTGCCGCCACCAAGGTCGTAAATCGCGATCTTCTCTTCCGACTTCTTGTCGAGGCCATACGCCAACGACGCCGCGGACCGCTCGTTGATGATGCGCAGCACTTCCAGACCGGCGATCTTGCCCGCGTCTTTGGTGGCTTGGCGCTGGGAATCGTTGAAATATGCCGGAACGGTGATGACCGCCTGCGACACGGTTTCGCCGAGATAGGCTTCCGCGTCGGCTTTCAGCTTCTGCAGAATCATTGCGGAAATTTCCGGCGGGCTGTAAACTTTGTCGTCGATCTTAACGTGCGCGTCGCCGTTCTTGGCTTTCACCACGTTGTAGGGAACGAGGTGGATTTCATGTTCCACTTCCTCGAATTTACGCCCCATGAAACGCTTGATCGAAAAGACCGTGTGCTGCGGGTTCGTTACCGCTTGGCGTTTCGCCGCGGTACCAACCAGACGCTCGCCGCTTTTCGTGAACGCGACGATCGAGGGCGTGGTGCGTCCGCCTTCCGCGTTTGGAATCACGGTCGGCTCGCCACCTTCCATCACCGCCATGCACGAATTCGTGGTACCTAGGTCGATACCCAATACTTTAGATCCTGCTGTGCTCATAATTTGTCTCCATTTGAATAAATTGGTGTCGTCTGTGACACGTCCCCTTTAACACGAACCGTGCCAGCGG